>JBAVOF010000470.1:0-2722 GCA_049691835.1 Polyangiales bacterium | reverse complement strand
CCAGAGGTCCTTCGCATAACCGCCATGAATGTAATCGGCTTTCTGCGCAGTGCCCGTCTTGCCGGCAACGAGATAGCCGTCCACCGCGGCTTCAACCGCGGTGCCGCCGGGTTCGGTTACTGCCGTGAGCATCTGCCCCACGAGCTTGGCTATGCGTGGCGGAACGACCTGGCGCCGAACCCGCGGCTTCGTTTCCTCGATCGTCGCCCCATGTCCATCGAGCATTCGGCGAACCAGGATCGGTTGCATCAACCGGCCCCCGTTCGCGATGGCACCCATCGCCGTCGCCAATTGTACGTTGGTCACGCTCATGCCCTGCCCGAACGCGACCGTCGCGGTATCGATCTCATACCAACGTCGGTAGTGACGCAAAACGCCCGCGGTTTCGCCCGGCACGCCTATGCCAGTCGGCTCACCAAATCCGAAACGTCGCAATCCACGGTAGAGATCCCTCTTTCCGAGCGCCATCGCGATCTTCGCCGTCCCAATGTTGCTGGAGTAGGCAAGAATCTGTGTGGGAGTCAGCCACTCGTAGGGATGGGCGTCATGAAGGGTTCGTCCACCCATCCGCGTCACTCCGTTCTCGCAGTTGATGGACTGGTTGGGCTTGATCGCTCCGGCGGCCAGCGCAGCGGCAACCGTGAACGGCTTCACGGTCGAGCCTGGCTCGAACCGGTCGACGAGCGCTCGGTTTCGTCGATGTGCGATCGGATGTTTGGAGGGTTCGTTTGGATTGAAAGGCGGATAGTTCGCCAATGCGAGAATCTCGCCCGTCGAGGGATCCACCACCACGACACTTCCACCTCGTGCCTCGAACGTGCGCACACCGAGTGCAAGCTCCCGCTCCGCGACGTGCTGAATCGCTTTGTCGATGGTCAGAACGACGCTTTGCCCCTGCATGGACCGATCGTCCTCCATGTCGTCTGCGAAGACGACGTGACCGCGACGATCCCTGATCGCCGCGATGCGCCGATCCGAGCCACGAAGCCGCTTCTCATAGGCGAGCTCGACGCCCTCGATGCCCCGTCCATCGACGTCGGCAAAGCCCAGTAGGTGGGCCGCCAGGTGCCGGTTGGGGTAGTAGCGCCGTGCTTCGGTCGTCAGCTCGACGCCCGGAATGTCCAGCTCGCGGATGCGCGTGGCTTCGCCGGGCGTCACCTTGCGCGCAATCCAGACGAAGTACCGGTTCGCACTCAGCTTCTTGGCCAGCTGTTGCGAATCGACGTCGAGAATCTTGCCAATCCGCTTCGCCACGGCGACGGGATCTTGCTCCATCGCCTTCAGTCGCCTGGGGTTCGCGTAGACGCTGTCCACGTCCGCACTCACAGCAAGCTCCGCCCCGTGCCGATCGTAGATCGCGCCGCGGCGCGGGGAGACTCGAAGCTCGCGAAGATGCTGATCTTCGGCCATTTCGCGCAAACGGTCACCAGTTGCGATTTGAACGTGGAACGCGCGAAGGAGGACCAGCACGGCGACACAGATCACGGACACACCCAGCAGCGCGATCCGGGCCCGGAACCATCGCTGTCTGCGGTTCTTCAACGCACTCTCCCCGCCGCGGAGCGTCGCTGCTTCTCCGTCATGGTCACGATCCGAGTTGGCTTGGGCACCTCCATTCCAAGAGTTCCGCGCGCGATGGTCTCGATCCGTCCGCTTTGTCGAAGGGTCGCCGCCTCGATCGAAAGAAGGCGGAGGTCTTGGAGCAGCTGGCTTTGCCGCCCGCGTTCTTCGCTGACTTCATAACCGAGCCTGACCGTCTCGAACCGGATGGAGAGGTGCACGACGAACGCCGCCGCGGTTGCGAACACCGCCACGCACCAAAGAGGCAGGAAACGACCCTTCATGCGACCACCTCCACGCGGCGCGCAGCACGCAGCTTCGCGCTACGCGACCTGGGATTGTTCTCGCGCTCCTTTTCGGAGGCGATGATTGGACGCTTGGTTAGAGCGACGAGCCGCTCGCTGTCGCGAAACGCGTGTTTCACGATTCGGTCCTCCAGCGAGTGAAAGCTGATCACGACGACGACGCCGCCTAAGCGAAGGATCTCTGGCACTTGCTCGAGCAGCGCTTCGAGCTCGGCAAGCTCTGCGTTGACCGCGATGCGGAGCGCTTGAAACGTCTTAGTCGCTGGATCGATGCGTCCACGCCTCGGCCCGGTTGCGTGATGGATCGCGCGGCGCAAGTCGCTGGTCGTCTCGAGCTCTCCCGCTTCGTACGCCCGCCGCAAAGACCTCGCGATCTTGCGCGAACGACCTTCCTCTCCGAATCGGTAAATGATGTTGGCGAGCTCCTCGGCATCGCAGGCTCCGATTAGCTCCAACGCGCTCTGGCCTTCACTCGGATCCATACGCATGTCGATCGGCCCTTCGTTGGCAATAGAAAAGCCTCGCTCTGCCCAGTCGAGCTGGGCCGAGCTGACTCCGAGGTCGGCCACGACGCCGTCGATCTGCGAGATTCCGAGTGTGCTGAGAACTTCCCCGAGCTCACTCATTCGCGCCTTCCGGAGCACAACGCGATCACCGAAATCGGCGAGGTTTGCCCGGGCGGCTGCGAGCGCGCTAGGGTCACGGTCGCTTGCGATCAATCGACCGCCCGGTCCGCTTCGTTCCAAGATCGCGCGCCCATGTCCCGCAGCGCCGAGTGTGACGTCTGCATAGACGCCGCCGGACGCCGGTGCGAGCAGATCCAGAACTTCGTCGAGCAGGACAGGCATGTGCTCGAA
>JBAVOF010000469.1:0-2034 GCA_049691835.1 Polyangiales bacterium | reverse complement strand
AGAAGCAGCCGCGCTCGCTGAGCGGCCCATCGGCGATGCACACGTGTCGCGCGTCGTCGTTGCAGCCGGTGATGGTAAGGAGCGCGATGATCGGAATCCCAAGGCGTTTCATGGGAGGTTCGACGCGGCCGCTCTGGACGTATTCATCGACGGGATCGGCTTGAAAGTCGAACAATTCCGTTGAATATAGGAGCCGGCATGAGTGGCCACAGCAAATGGTCGACAATCAAGCGGCGCAAGGGTGCTCAGGACGCCAAGCGCGGGCAATTGTTCACGAAAGTCATCAAAGAGATCACGATTGCCGCGCGCTCCGGGGGCGGGGACCCAGAGGGGAACTCCCGACTACGAAGGGCGATCGATCTGGCGCGAGGCGTGAACATGCCGGCCGACAACGTCACGCGGGCAATCCAGAAAGGCACCGGCGAGCTGGAAGGGGTGCACTACGAAGAGCTCGTCTACGAGGGGGTCGGTCCGGAGGGAACCCTGTTCCTCTGTGAGGTCGTCACCGACAATCGCAATCGCACGATTGCCGAGGTGCGAAAGCTCTTCGACAAGAACCACGGGCAGATCAGCAGCAACGGCTCAGCGATGTGGGCCTTCGAGCAGAAGGGCATCATCCGCGTCGACAAGGACGCGGCGAGCGAGGAAGCGCTCTTCGAGGCCGCGGTTGGCGGCGGCGCGGAGAACATGGAGCTCGTCGGCGACCAATGGGTCGTCACGACACCTCGCAACGACCTCGATGTCGTTCGCGACGCGATCGACAGCCGAGGCATCAAGGTGAATGAAGCAGCCCTCGAGTACATCCCGAACAATCCGAAGATCGTCGAGGGCGAGGCTGCGGCGAAGCTGGTTCGGCTGTACGAGGCGCTCGAAGACCACGACGATATCCAACACGTCTTTTCCGACTTCGAGCTCAGCGAGCAGGCGCTCGCGGAGATGGACTGAGACGCACGTGCGCATCCTCGGCATCGATCCTGGTAGCCGGCGCACCGGCTGGGGCGTCGTGCAGCTCGAAGGGACTCGCATCCGTCACATCGGTGCCGGAACGATCGCGGTCCCAGACAAGATGCCGCTTCCGAGGCGGCTCCGCATCATCCACGAAGAGCTCTTGCGAGTCATCTCGGAGCACCAGCCCGCAGCGGTGGCGATCGAAGAGATCTTTTTCGCGAAGTACGCTAATGCCGCGTTGAAGTTGGGGCACGCCCGAGGGGTGGCCTTGCTGGTCGCGGCGGAATCGGAGCTCGAGGTCCACGAATATCCGCCGGCTATCGTGAAGCGCACCGTGGTCGGCAGCGGCGCCGCTGACAAGGTCCAGGTGGGCCGTCTCGTCACGGCGCTCCTCGGCCTAGAAACGACCCCCGAGGAGGATGCCGCGGACGCGCTGGCCGTCGCGATCACCCATATCCAGGCAAGCCGGTCCCGGGTACTCGGGCGCTGACTGGGCCAAGCTCACCGCAGCCGAATTGCATACATCTGTTCAGTAACCTGCTAGGCTCCCACCGTGATCGGGAGGCTTAGCGGGACCATCGAGCATCGGGAGGCGGATGGCTCGGTGATCATCGAGGTGAACGGCGTCGGCTACGAGGTGTTTCTGCCTCTCGGAACGGCGGGACGGCTCAGGGCCGAGCCCGACCAGGCCGTCGCCCTTCACATCCACACTCACGTGCGCGAAGACGCGATCACGCTTTTCGGCTTCGCCACTCCCGAGGATCGCGCGGCGTTCCGCGCATTGCTCAAGGTCAACAGCATCGGCCCGAAGCTCGCGCTCGCGATCATTGGTGTCATGCACGCAGGCGAGCTTCGGGACGCGGTGGCGCGGCAGGACAAGATGGCGTTCAAGGGGATCTCGGGCGTCGGCAAGAGAACCATCGAACGAATCCTCCTCGACCTGCAAGGCAAGCTCGATTTTGCCACTGGCGCCAAGACAGGCGTCCGGCTCCGGGCGGTACCGGTACCGTCGGGCTCGGCCAGTGACAAGGTCGTTGGTGCTCTCGTGCAGATGGGATACAAACGCAGCGAGGCGGAGGCTGCTGT
>JBAVOF010000468.1:0-3451 GCA_049691835.1 Polyangiales bacterium | reverse complement strand
GTGTGGAACGGGCTGACACCCCCGCCAACGGTGTACAGCGCCATCTTGCCAATGGGAATCGCGAGGCCACCGTATCCCTGGTCGCCAATGCCGAGAATCGCCGACGAATCAGTCGCGACGATCATCCGTACATCCTCCATCGGAAAGCACTCGAGCGTCTCATCGGCACGTTCGATGTTCAGAGGCGAAAAGGAGAGGCCCCGAGGGTTCTGATACAGCGCGCTGAACTGTTGGACCGCCGCGCCGACCGTCGGTGTGTAGACGATGGGCAGCATCTCCTCGAGGTGTTTCTCCAACAGAGCGTAAAACAAGATCTCTTGGCGCTCTTGGACCGCGCGCAGGTATTGATACTTGTCGATATCGGTTTGCGCCTGAACGAAGCCCTCGTACACGCGATCGATTTGCTGCTCGAGCGTGTTGAATTGGGGGGGAAGCAAGCCGCTCAGCCGGAGTGCGACGCGTTCCTCGTAGCTGAAGGCCGTGCCCTTGTTGGTCAGCACCAATCGCAAGAGCGTAATGCCGTCTGAGTAGACTTCCATGTACTTGCGTCCATGCTCGTCTTCTTTGAGGTCAAACAGCCGACTAACGCGTTTTCTGGGCATGAGGATCCTTTTCTTACGCGCCTTCGATGGCGGCCACGACTGCATCTGTCATCTCAGTCGTGCCCAGCGAACGCCGTCCGCCACTCAGGTCTGCAGTTCGCAGGCCGCTGTCGAGGACCTTCTGGACTGCGTCTTCGATGGTCTTCGCATCGACATCGAGGCCCAGGCTATGCCGAAGGAGCATGGCTGCGCTGAGGATCGTACCCAGCGGATTCGCAACTCCCTTGCCTGCGATGTCCGGCGCCGACCCGTGGATCGGCTCGTAGACGCCCAGCGTCCCCTCGCCCAGCGATGCGCTCGGCAACAAGCCGAGCGAACCCGTCAAGACCGCCCCTTCATCCGAGAGAATGTCCCCAAACATGTTGCCGCTCACGATGACGTCGTACGAGGCGGGGTCTGTGACCAGCCGCATGGCCGCCGAATCGACGAGCTGATGGTCCAACTTGATGTCGGGGTTCTCCCTGCCGACTTCGGTGGCAACTTCACGCCAGACCTGCATGGCGGCGAGAACGTTTGCTTTGTCAATCGACGTGACGTGCCCGCCGCGCTTCCGGGCCACATCGAAGGCCAGCCGGACGATTCGACGAATCTCACTCTCGTCATACACCATCGTATCGAAGCCCGTGCGCAAACCGTTCCTGGTCTCTTTGCCCTTGGGTTGACCAAAGTAGATACCTCCAGTCAGCTCCCGAATGAACACCAAATCTACGCCCCGCAGCCGTTCGGGCTTCAGAGGAGAAGCGGCTTCGAGGCCGCGGAAGAGTTTCACCGGACGAACGTTTGCAAAGAGCTTCAACGCCTTTCGCATCCCGAGCAGCCCCTGTTCCGGTCGAACTGCGGCGGTAGGGTCATCCCACTTCGGACCTCCCACCGCGCCGAGCAGAACCGCGTCGGCGCTTCGGCACCCAACGATGGTGTCGTCCGGAAGCGGCACCCCCGTCTCGTCGATCGCGATGCCCCCGATCAGGTGCGTCGAGAACATGAACGTGTGGCCGGACTTGCTTGCGATCGCCTCCAGCACTTGGCGAGTCGCGTCCACGATCTCGGGCCCAATTCCGTCGCCAGGGAGAAGTGTGATCTTGGCTTTCATCGTTTCTTACCTGTGCGGGCGGGCATGATGCACGGCACGGGTCATGAGGGCAATGATTAAGTCGGCACTGCCGTAGCTTCTGGTTTCTTTTCGAGCCTGGCGCGTTCCAGCGTGAGACCGTACTCGATGCTGTCGATCAGTGCCTGGAGGGACGCCTCGATGATGTTGCTCGATGCTCCGACGGTGCTCCACGTGTCGTGCGGGGACTGGCTGTCGATGAGCACTCTCGTCGTCGCTCCCGTTCCACTGCGCCCATCGAGAATGCGAACCTTGTAGTCACTCAGATGCATTTCTGCGACCTCGGGGAAGAAGGGCCGCAAGGCCTTCCGCAGGGCAGCATCCAGCGCGCTCACCGGGCCGTTTCCCTCGCCCGCCGTGTGCACCACCTCGTCACCGATCTGCACCTTAACCGTAGCCTCGGCGAACATGCCGCCACCGTGCCGTCGTCCGACCCCTGCCTGAAAGTCGAGCACCTCGAATGGAGGTCGATAGTCAGGTTGTTGGCGAGCCATCAGCAATGCGACCGACGCCTCGGCGGCTTCGTACGCAAAGCCCTTGGCTTCGAGCTCCTTGATCTGCTCGAGCACGCGTCCCCCGTGATCCGCGCCCACCTCCAGCCCGAATTGCTCGGCCTTGCTGAGCACGTTGCTCCGCCCCGAGAGCTCACTCACCACGACTCGCGACGCGTTGCCCACGAGAGTCGGATCGATGTGCTCATACGAGTGTGGATGGCGCCGAATCGCCGCGACGTGGACGCCGCCCTTGTGGGCGAACGCGCTTCGCCCCACGTACGCGGCGTGGTCGTTGGGGCTGAGATTCGCGATCTCTGCCACGAAGTGAGCCAGGTCGTAGAGCTGCGCCATGCTGCCAGCGGGAAGGCACCGCAGCCCGAGCTTGAGCTCGACGTCCGGGATGATGGCGCAAAGGTTGGCGTTACCGCATCGCTCGCCATACCCGTTGATCGTACCTTGCACGTGGTGCGCGCCAGCTCGTACCGCCGCGACCGAGTTGGCTACTCCGCATTCGCCATCGTTGTGGGCGTGGATGCCAAGACGCGCGTCGGGAAGGGCGTCGCGCACCACCTTGACCATCTCCTCGATCTCCCATGGCATCGAGCCCCCGTTTGTATCGCAGAGGACGAGCGTCTCTGCTCCGCCGCGAGAGGCCGCACGCAACGTTTCGAGCGCGTAGCCGGGGTCAGATTTGTAACCATCGAAAAAATGCTCCGCGTCATAGATGACCCGTCGGTCGCTCGCTCGGAGATAGGACACGCTGTCCTCCACCATGCGCAAGTTCTCCTCCAGGCTCACGCGCAGCACTTCCGTCACGTGCATGTTCCATGCTTTGCCGAAGATGGTGCATACGGGGGTGTCTGCAGCAAGCAGGGTCCGAAGTTGCTTGTCGTCCTCTGCACGAAGCTCTGCTCGGCATGTCGAGCCGAACGCCGCGATGACGACGTTCTTCCAATCCACGTCTCTGGCGCGTTCGAAGAACTCCACGTCCTTCGGGTTGGACCCTGGCCAGCCACCTTCGATGAACGCCACACCCAGGGAATCCAAATGCCCGGCGATCCTGAGTTTGTCGCCACATGACAAACTCATGCCCTCCATCTGCGTCCCATCACGCAAAGTGGTGTCGTAGACTTCGACGACAGGCCGCGAACCCTTATCTCCGTTGTTGCTCATAGCGGGTTATCTGATCGTCGAATGAAAGAAGGTATCCAAGTTGGTCGATGCCTTGGAGCAAGCAGTGTTTGGAG
>JBAVOF010000467.1:0-2113 GCA_049691835.1 Polyangiales bacterium | reverse complement strand
CGGGTGAGCTTGGGGCTCGCACTTTCAGAGCGAGCCGGTTCCCGTCCGGATGGGACGTTTTTTCTCTGGGAAGGGCGGGCGTTTTCCTACGCACAGGCGGATCGCAGGGTCGACAACGTGGTGCGGGGGCTGATCCGCTGCGGCGTTCGCCGAGGGGAGCGGGTCGCCGTGCTGATGGGTCCACGCCCGAGTTATCTCTCGGTGACAGCCGCCCTGAGCCGCTTGGGCGCCGTGCCGATCTTGTTGAGCCCGGGCCGCTCGATCGCCACGCTCGAAGAGGTGATCCACGGGTCGGCGGCACGTTTCTTGATCGCCGATCCCGAGACTGCAGTGCTCGGCAAGAAGCTGTGTCACGAGGTGCTCGTGCTCGGCGGTGCGCGTGAAGAGCGCACGCTTCCGTCCGGCGTCACCGACATGGAGCTCATCGACCCCGACGCGGTGGAGCTCCCCGGTTGGTACGAGCCGAATCCCGGCTGCGCGCGCGATTTGGCGCTCATCATCCTCACCGCCGGGCGCGGCAAGAAACCGCGCGCCGCCAAGATCACCAACCAGCGCTGGGCGTTTTCGGCCTACGGTGCCGCAGCGGCGTGCACCCTATCTCCGCGTGACACCGTCTATTGCTGCCTGCCTCTTCACCACCCGGCCGGCATCTTGGTGACCGTCGGTGGTGGGCTCGTCGGGGGGTCTCGCTTGGCCCTGGCGACAGGCTTCGACCCCGAGACGTTTTGGGCGGACGTGCGGCGATACGGGGCCACGGTGGTCTTCTACGCCGGCGAGATGTTGCGGGAGCTCTTGCGCGCAGCGCCTTCGGCCTCTGACAACGAAAACCCCATTCGACTATTTGCCGGGAGCGGCCTTCGGCGCGACGTGTGGAAGCGAATCGTCGATCGTTTTGGGCCGGTGGGTATTCTCGAGTTCTACGCCGCCACCGAAGGCAATGCGGTTCTAGCCAACGCGTCCGGTGAAAAGGTCGGCGCGCTCGGACGTCCGATTCCCGGAAGCGCCGAGGTCGCGCTCGTTCGGTACGATTTCGAGTCCGGGGAGTTCCTTCGGGACGAGCATGGGCTGCTATCTCGCTGTGACGACGGCGAGCCCGGAGTGTTGCTGGCGCGGCTCGATGCAGATCATCCCTTGGCGAGCTTCACCGCCGGTGACGAGGCCGGCCGTCGCCTGCTCCAAGGTGTGTTCGAGCCCAATGACACCTGGTTCATCACCTGGGACGTCGTGCGCCGCGACGCCGACGGAGACTTCTGGTTCGTCGACCGCGCGAGCCGCATGATGCGGACAAGGACCGGACTGGTGGCGACGCGCGCGATGGAGGATGCGCTCTACGCCTTTCCAGCCCTTCGTCATACGGTGGTCTACGGAGTCGAGCGGGACGGGTTCGATCGCCCTGTCGCGGTCCTCGTCACGGAGGGCAACCGAGGCCTCAATCTCGACGATTTTAACGCATTCATCGCGGGGTTGGATCCGCGCGAGCGCCCTGCCTGGGTGAAACGCGTGGAGCGCATACCGATGACCGACGGCTTCCGCCCGGACAAATCCGCCCTCGAAAGCGATCCCTTCGATGCCGGCGCCGAGCTGTTCGTCTACGACGAAGCAAGCCAGAAGTACCGCGCGGCGCCTCGCGACGGTTCGACCGTGCGCGCCTAGAAACAGCGCCTGCTGTACAAAAATCGCCCCGGGTCGCCTCTCTTGCTACATACCTCTCGATGACCGTCCGAGCTCTCTCCTTGCCCTTTGCTCTTCTGATGACGGCGATGCTGCCCGCCTGCGTGAAGCCGATCAGCAATGGCAACGCGTGTTACGACTCGTCCGAGTGTCATAGCGGCTCGGTCTGCGCGCTCACCGTCTACGGGAAGTACTGTTTAGAGGAGTGCCAAGTCGAGACCGTTTTTTGCGACGACGGCGAGGCGTGTCTGGAGTCGGGGGCACTACCCTCGGGCACGGGCGGCACTGGTGGAACAGGTGCTAGCGCGGGCACCGGTGGCGCTGGTGGAGCGGGTGGTACTGCAGGCACCGGTGGAACGGGCGGCACTGGTGGAGCGGGTGGCATTGGCGGCACGTCGGGCGTTGGTGGCACTGCTGGCATTGGCGGCGCCGCTGGCATCGG
>JBAVOF010000466.1:0-2521 GCA_049691835.1 Polyangiales bacterium | reverse complement strand
GCACTAAGGGATGGGTATCAACCCCTGCGAGCAACGTTGGCGCGCTTATTGCTTTTGAACGTAGGTATGAAGAACCAAGTGACCGTCGGTTTCCGGGGAATCGCGCGCAAAGAGGAGCTTGTTCGGTCGGCGTACCAGTGGGGTCTGGTGATCCGCGACGGGCTTGGTTCCTCGCATTCCGTGGACACGAGCGTGTTTATCGATCGACATGCGCCGCAATGGGGTGGTTCGACCACGGTTCGAGTGGACATCGTCATCGACGGGCGGCAAATCACCGAGCTCGCCACCGCCCAAGACCCGAACGAGGCGCTCGACGGGTCATTCACCGCTGCCGCGAAACGCTTGCGCCGTATCCCTGCCTCCGCAACCGGCGAATCCGTTGTCGTTTGGAGCGCATTGCAGAGTTCTTGGCAAGACGATGGACTCCAGAACACGGACAGCTCTTTCTGAAGCGCTCACCCGCGAGCTCCAAGCGCACGCCCACTACCGTGCCGCGATTGGGCGCTTCGGCTCGGTTTATCCGTTTTTCCTCTTGGAAGAGGCTGTTGAGCTGCAGATTGACGCGCTGCGTCCGATCTGCCGGCGAAACGGAATCGAGCCATCCAATCGGACGGCCGACCCAGTAGCGCCCCCGGATTCGCTCGCTCAGGTACTTCGAGACCAGGCCGCCTCGGAAGAGGAGAGCGCGAATCGATACGAGGAGCTGCTCGGGCAGGTCGACGACCCCGTCGTTCGCTTGCTCTTGAGCCGGCTCGAAGAAGCATGTCGATATCAGCGCCTGCCACTTCTTCGGAGGGCCAGGGACCAGCAGAAGGTCTAGGTCGGGTTTTCGTTAGTCCCATAGTCTGATGTGCACTGAGCCGACCCACGCGGAGCCGCTTGATTTGCGCTCGATGCATTTCCTTCGCTGCGCGCGAGGAACCTTCAAAGCGGAGCGGTGTGCGCTTGCGGAGCACATCTATGGGACTCAGAGTCCTATGCGGTAGAGCAATCGTTCCAATCCAATGAAAACCGCATATGTCACAACGTTGTGTAACGGCGAAGGGTATCTCCCCGGCGTCGAAGCCTTGGGGAAATCCTTGCAGGCGCACGGCAGCAATGTGTCGCGCATCGTTTTGGTGACTTCGGATGTATCAGCCACAGCACGGACGAGCCTGACCGGCCAGGGCTGGATGCTCCGCGACGTCGAGCCGCTCGAAAACCCCAACCCCGACAGCGCTCGCCTCTTCGAGCGCTTTCGCAGTGTGTACACCAAACTGCGAGCGTGGCAGCTCGTCGAGCTCGACAAGATCGTCCTGCTCGACGCCGACCTGATCACGCTTCAGAACATCGACGAGCTCTTTGAAAGACCTTCGATCTCCGCTGCACCCGATTTCTTTCTCCCGGATCGGTTCAACAGTGGGTTGATGGTCATCGAGCCATCGACGGAGACGTTCGAACGGATGCTCGAAGCCCTCTGGGACGCGTCGAGTTACGACGGGGGGGATCAGGGATTTCTAAATGTCTTCTATCCCGACTGGTATGCGATGGACGTCTCACATCGCCTGCCTGCGGGATACAACCTGCAGAATTTCATCTTTCAGTTTCTCCACGGCCACCCCAGCTTGAAGCAGGCTCTGCTACGCGAGGCGAGAGTCATTCACTACTCGGTGCAGAAGCCCTGGCTCGCAAAGCCCACACTCACTGGTGGGTCCGAAGCTTGGTGGAACGCATACTTCGGCGCGCATCCTGAGAAGGCAACGGAGTGGAAGCGCAGGTGGCATGCGATGGAAGACTGGACATTCGACCAGGCAGTAGCCGCCCTCCTCAAGTAATGAGCAGCAACAAGGCTTTTCCTAGCGAGCTTCCCTGGTGGAAGCGCACCACTGTCTATCAGATCTATCCCCGCTCCTTCTCCGACAGGACAGGTGACGGCATCGGAGACCTCTTGGGGATCATCGACCGGCTCGACTACGTCAAGTGGCTCGGCCTGGAGACGATTTGGTTGTCGCCGTTCTTTGGGAGCCCGCAGGCGGATTTCGGTTACGACATAAGTGACCACTTCGGCGTCGCGCCAGAGTACGGGTCTCTGGAGGATTGCCGACGCTTGATCGACGAGATTCATGCGCGCGGAATGAAGGTGGTTCTCGACATGGTTCTGAATCACACCTCGGATCAGCACCCCTGGTTCACCGAATCGCGCAGCGCACGGGACAGCGCCTATCGGGACTTCTACATTTGGCGGGACGGACGGAAGCCCTATGGCGCTGCACCTCCGAACAACTGGCGCTCGATGCTCGGAGGTTCGGGCTGGCACTACGATGCGCGGACCGATCAATGGTACTGGGCGAGCTTCTTGCCGTTTCAGCCGGACTTGAACTACCGAGATCCGCGCGTGAAGCGCGCTATGCTGGACGTGGTGAGGCACTGGTTGCGTGAGGGCGCCGATGGCCTCCGTCTCGACATTTTCAATGCGATCTACAAAGACTCGGCGTTTGTCGACAACCCTCGGTCGCTGCGAGCGATCCCTTCCGAGGACAAC
>JBAVOF010000465.1:0-1739 GCA_049691835.1 Polyangiales bacterium | reverse complement strand
GGCCAAGGCGGCATGGGCGGCCAAGGAGGCATCGGCGGTCAGGGTGGCACCGGCGGTGGAGGCGGTGCGGCGGGCGTTGGCGGTCAAGGCGGTACTGGCGGTGCCGGTGGCGTCGACGGGGGCGTCTAGGTTCGATGCGCTACCTGTGGCTCGGGCTGCTGCTTCTCGCTCTTCCGAAGCAGGCCGGCGCGCAGGCAGTCCAAGCGCAGGCCGAGGATGGATCACTACCGTCCGACATCGAGCTGAGCGCCATTCTACAAAGCGCCGATACGACGGCGGATGAAGCGTATGAGCTCGGCTTGCGGTTCTTTGGAGCGAAGCGTTACGAGTCCGCAGAGAGCGCTTGGCTACGCGCGCTTGCGCTGGGCCGCGACCCGACGCTCCTCATCGCGGTGGCCGATGTGCGGGAACGCCGGGGAGACGAACCAGGCGCAGTCGTGATGCTCGAGCAGTATCTGGTCGACCGCCCCGATGCGCCGGATCGTCCGTCCATCGAGGCGCGCATTGCGACGCTTTTGCAAAGCCCCGCTGTCCTCCGCATCCGCTCCGAGCAACCGGGACACGCGATTTTGCTGGATGGCGTCCCCGTCGGAAAGAAGACGCCGGCCGATCTCGAGGTTGCGCCAGGCTCGCACGAGGTGATCGTCGTGGGCGAAGGAAAGCAGATCGGCGAGAAGACGGTCCAAGTCGGGTACGGGGAGCTCAAAGAGCTCGACTTCACCCCTGAAACGAAGAGCTCGGTGCCGCTAGAACAGGGCCCCGACCCAAGCGTCCAGTCTCAGCTTGCAGTCGACAAGGAAGACATCACCGTGCGCCGCGCCGTGATTTCCACCGGAAGCATCGCCGCCGCGTCGCTGCTGGCCGGAACCGTCCTAGGCGCCCTGGCGATCCGGCGGAACAAGAGCTCGGATGGGACCGACGACCAGACCGATGGACTCACGATATCTGCCGAGGTCTCACTTGGTCTCGCTGCGTTGACCGCGATCACCTCGTTCACACTTTTCATGACCCACAAGAAGCAGAGACGACGCGAGCGCGAGACGGCGCGCCTGCGGATCGAAACGCGAGGGGCCGGCGCGGCTGCCACCTTTCGATTCTGAAGCGAAGCATGGGCCGCTAGCGGCCGAGGAGGCGGACGCGTGTGCGCAAAGAGCGCATCACCGCGAGCTGCGTGGCGGCAACGAATCCGTGAGAGAACTGGGTATTTCCCGCGATCAGCTTACGGATCAGCTTTGGCGAGTCCGAGGGATCGAACGCTGCCCAGGCGATGACTCCCGCTTCGCCACCGGGGTAGCGGTGCGTATCAAAGCGCCACTGACCTTTCGAGAGCGTCCCCGACACCCCGTCTACCGCCACGACTGTGGGACTCGGCCGCAACACCATTTCTCCACCGACGTGCAGAAGTGGGATCGGGATCTTCCACTCGAACCGCACACCTCGATCGGTGCGCTCGAGCACCTCCGCACAGGTCCCGTGAAGCAAGGACTTTCCGAATTCCTCCGGGTCGGTCATGACGCGGCGAACTCGCTCGACGCTTGCTCCGGATCGGCCGACGACAGTCACGCTTTGCAAGGTGTCGCCGTCTAAGTCCAAGAACACCAAGTCCCCGCGGCCGAGAAGAGCTCGCAGGGCTCCCATGTCCACTTGGGGCCGATTGAGCGGCCTCACCGGGACCTTCCCGGCGAAGTACGTCCCCGCGCGCCGCTCGGCTTCCGCTTTGACCTCGAGCAGGGTGACCA
>JBAVOF010000464.1:0-1699 GCA_049691835.1 Polyangiales bacterium | reverse complement strand
GCCGTCGAGCGTGTCGGCCAAGCCGAGTTGGGCAGCGGCCGAGATAGCTGCCGCGATCCATTTGCCGCCCAGTAGTTTGAGAAGTTCTTGGGCGGCCTCCTGATCGTTCGTGGCTCCGCTCACGCTCCAGCTCGCACGCGCGGTTCCCTGTCAGACTCCGATACGAGGGGAAGCAAGATCGCGAACAGCTGCTCTTCGCCGGTGCTCGCCGAGCCGCGTCCGAGCGAACGTTCGACATCCCTGGCCAGAGGCGACAACGCGCGTCGTCGGGCGAGCCCCTTCGTCTTTTCCGCTCGAAGGCGGTCTGCTGGGATCCGCAATCTCCATCGTTCGAGACCGAGTTTGGACACGAGCTCCTTGGCTTTCGTCTCGCCGAGTTGAGACACCACCCTGACGACGAGCTCGCTCACGATCTCCTCGCCTTCCTGGGCCCGCTTGCGCAAATACGCCAACGTCTCGGGAGGCGACATCTCTTCCTGCAGCGCCAAGTGTGTATCGACCAAGACAGAAGGGAAGGCCGGCAAATTCTCGAAACGGGCCTCGGTCTCGTGAGGTGAGAGTAGAGCCCATTCGCGCAGCAACGTTTGCACGTAGCTCGAGAGCTCGAAGATGCGCTCACCAGCCTCGACTTGTGCAGTGTGCTCCGGACCGCTCAGCCGATAAATTCCCTGAAGGAAATACTGACAGAGGAAGGACCAGTACGCGAAGTTGTCCCAATAGATCTTTGCCAACATGGCCGGCGCATGCCCGTAGATCGGAGCGGCGTCTCGGAAAACGTTTACTGCGCCGGAAACCAATACTCGATACTGGATATTGAGATCGCGGGTACGCGTTTCGAGATCCTCGCCGGCGAGGTCGACGCGAATGAGCTCTTCGGTGAAAGAGTTTGCAAATGCGATGAAATCGGTCCCCGGGCTGTAGAGCGGATCGACGAAGGCGCCTGCCTCGCCCACGATACCCCAGCGGTCCGCCGACCATGAGCGACTGAGCGTGTTGCTGTATTCCCGGATGCAGAGAAAATCGAGGATCTCGCGATCGGCCAAATGCTTGGCGAGCACGGGCTCGTGCTTGCTGATGAAGTCGCGGAGCCTGTCCAGGGTCTTGAGACGATTGAAGTCGTGGTACTCCGAGTGCGCGACCACACCGATGCTGGTGTTGCCCGACGAGAGCGGGATGATCCAAACCCAGTACCCGGTGCCCATGAGATGGTTGGTGGAACGCCATCGCTTCGATGCGAACTCCCTGTCGTGCCAATCCCGGGCCTCTGCGGGGACCAACTCGCCGATGTCGAGCTTGCCCTTCACTCGAAACCAACCGGCAGACGATGAGTGGCGTGTGCCGCGCGTCAATTTCAACTTGCGACGGAGGAGCGCACTTCGACCAGTCGCGTCGATCAACCAACGTGCGCGAAGCGACAGAGGTCCAGACGGACCCATCAGCTCGGCGCGATGCCAGGCTTCGGCTGTGCCCAAGTCGACGTCCGTAACTTCGTGGCCTTCGAAAAGGACAACGCCATCGTCCACGACCATCGCGCGCAGGTCGGTTTCGAAAACCCCTCGATCGATTTGGTAGGATTGGACGATCGGCTCCGAGGAAGGCCCTATCTCGGTTCGTTCTTCGAGAGGAAGCTCTCCGCCTCCCGGGTAGAATCGCAGGCCGAACTTCAGCAGATGATTCTGCTCTAGATACTCGCGAAGCC
>JBAVOF010000463.1:0-2963 GCA_049691835.1 Polyangiales bacterium | reverse complement strand
CCGTACACGAACTACAACGGCTTCGGTCTGAACTTTGCCGGCGGCGACGTGATGTTCACGGGCGAGAAATTCGCGCTCCGCGTGGACCTTCGATTCGGTACCGCGGCCCCGCTGTTGTCGCCCCTCGCGCCGATCAAGCAAGCGTACGCATCGTGGTTGCCGACGGAAAAGCTCTCCATCGACTTCGGTTTCTTCGACACGATCTTCGGTGCAGAGGTCGTGGACGAGTGGAACAACGCCAACTACACCCGCGGCGCGCTCTACTTCCTTCGTCAGCCGTTCAACCACACGGGCGTCCGCGTCGCCGCAGAGCTCACCGAAATCCTTGGGTTTACGGCGATGGTGGCCAACGGCGGTGTCTATGGAGGCACACCAGTCTCCGCGAACGAAGTTCCGGCGTTCTCCTGGCAGTTCGGCTTGACCCCGGACGGTCATAACAGCGTTCGGCGTCGTGGGCTGAGGGAGGAGTACCGTGAGGTGGGCCTCTTCTTCGGCGGCAGCTACGCCCCGAGCGGAGACGATGGGAACAAGGACTGGGTCAGCTTCTACGACTTCGTGCTGAGCCTGGGCTTCGATTGGTTCCACCTGCTCCTGAACGGCGACTACTACATCAACGGGGCGCAAACCAATACGGCGGGTGATAAGCAGACGGACTTCCAGTACGGTCATAGCCTCGCGTTCATCTTCGACGTGGCGGACGAATGGTCGATCGGCGCCCGAGGGGAGCACCTCAGTGGAAACTCGCTCTACAGGGAGCTCGGCCCTGCCTTCGGCGGCCTCACCACTGGCACGCTCACCGTCCGTTACCTGCCGGTCGAGTACCTGGTGTTGAGCCTCGAGGGACGCGGCGAGTGGTCTACCCGAGACATCTACTACTCACGAAGCAGCCTGACCGACACGGAGACCGGTGCTCTTATCCCCAACAAGACGCAGAACTACGCCGTGATCCTCGGCGTCTCGGCCCACATCGGCAACTGAGTCCCGGGAACACGTGATGGCTACTTGGTGACTCGCGGCGCCGTTCGTCGCTCAGCTGCATGATGAACCCACCCGCGTCGATGATGATCGCGGGTGGGTTTTCTCATGTACGCAGTCAGCGATTGGTGTCACGGAGAACAGGTGCGCGGATGGGGCCACTGCTCGAAGATCGCCCGCACGGCGGTGCGAACCTTCTCGTCGACATTCGACCCGGTTCCCAAGAGCGCTCGCGCGGTGCCCGTGAAGACCGGTGTCGGATCCTCGCCTTGCTCGGGCCGAGGTCCTACCGGCAAGTACAGGCTGCCAACTTCGAGTTGGACGGGGACCTGCGTTCGCCACCTGCACGGGTCCCAGAACCGACCCCACGCACCCCACCACCAACCGCCCACGCACTGCCAAGTCACGCCCTCCTCCGTGGAGCGCGTGAGGCCGTTGGCGGCGTATAGGTCCGGCTCATTAGCGTCGGTAACTTCTTCTGGTGGGATGAACCTCATGCACACCGGCTCTGCCGTCATCGCCTCGACGATGAGGTCGTTGACCCGGTCGTTGAACAGCTCCTCGTCGTCTTCCGGGTCGCGCCCGTCTGGGACGAGCTCGGGCGTGAGGACGGTAAACGTCTCGAACTGGGAGAAGTCGGTGTTCTCGTCGTAGTAGACTGAGATCTCCCCGATTTTGGAGACACTACCGCAGCCAAACACCGTCACGCACGAAAGCATCAGAATGATCAGGGACGAACGTCGAAGCATCGAAGCCTCCAAAAAACGCGAAGATAACACTCCGGCGGCAGGCTGCCACTCGCCTCTCGTGACACTTCTGTCTGACCAGGCGGACCGGCGCACGGCAGCGCTACCGCGGCCTCGCATTGCCAGCTAGTATCCTCGCATGACCCGTGCGCGTGCCTGCTTTGTGGCAGTATTGCTCACCCTGGGCTGCCGGAACGCGGAGGAGCCGCCCGCGGTGGAAGATCAAGTCATCGAGCCGGATTTGGCGCACGAGCAGGAGCCACAGGTTCCGACGAACCCGACGGACACGCCCACGACGGAACCTGATGAGACCGTGCTCGTCGTGGAAATCGACGAAGAGCCGAAGCAAGAGCTGGAACAGGAGCCGGAACAAGACTCGACCAACGAGGAAGCTCGGCGTGACTTGGCCGCCGAGCTCAGTGCGGCGGTTGGCATCCCGAGCGACTGCGTGCGCGATTTCCAAGCATCGGGCCGCACGACGCTTCGAGTCACTGTGGGCGCCACGGTGCGACCTTCCGGAGTGACGATCCTACCGGAAGCATTCGGCTCCGGGCTCTCAAACGAAGCGCGGCAATGCATCATGCGGAGAGTGGACGCGGTCGTGCTGAAGCCATTGGACGAACCAGTGTCGCAGCGAGTCTTCACCGTCATCGAGATCGAGTACGTGCCCCCGGCGATCTTGGGGGCTGACAGGGTCGTGCCAGAACCGCAGTTGAGGAACGTCAGGGACCCGCTTCCCCCCCGACAGGACATCGCACCGTCGGGGACGCCTATTCAAGATCGGTCCGGACGACCGATTCAGGACCCAACGTCGAGACCCATTCAAGAGCCAAGCTCTCGGAAAATCAGGGGTCCCAAGCCGAGAGCGATCGACGGCTACGAGGTCGACGAGAACGCGAAGGACTGGCGCTAAGCGCTGAGCCGGGCCGGACGCCGTTTCGTCACCAATCCAGGATCGCCACCATGACCCCGGTCGCTGCGATCAAAGCCCCGGCGGCGCCGTCACCGTAGCGTTCTATCCACTGGCCCTTGAACAGCTTCGCGCCCGAGTGCGCGAGCGCAACGAGGACGACCATCGTGCCGACCGTCGCGACCTCATACACCACCACGATGGAGATCTGTTCAGCTGTCGACAAGGGCGCGGCCGCAAAGAGGATCGGAACGACGGCGATGCAAGGGTCGGCGCAGTAGATCAGGAACAGAGACCAGATCGACGCCCGCGACGGGTCGTGCACGTGATCG
>JBAVOF010000462.1:0-5910 GCA_049691835.1 Polyangiales bacterium | reverse complement strand
GGGGTGGGCGGCATCGTTGCCTTCGGCATCGTGTCCGCCGAGGGTCTGCGCGTTCGGCTCGCGACCGCCGCGGACCCGACCATGGCCGCGAGCTCCGCCCGGAGCACTTCTTCGGGCCGACTTTGCCAAGGCTCGAGCGCCGCCCAAAACGCGCTGGCGGTCGGGGGACGCTCCTCGATGTTTGCCGACAAGGCCGTTAGGATCACCGCGCCGAGACCCTCCGGGAGCTCTGGCAGGAACTCGACGAACGGGTGCACTTCCGCATCGCGAATCGCGAGCAGCACCGCCAGCTCGCTGCCACCGGCAAACAGGGGTCGCCGCATGAACAACTCTGCCGCAATTACGGCGGTCGAAAACAGATCGGCCCGCCGGTCCACCGGTCCACCCGATACCTGTTCGGGGGCCAGATACCCCAGCTTGCCGTTGGCGCGTGATCCGGTGTCCGCTGCGAACGCGTTGAGGTCGGAGCGGGCGATCCCAAAGTCCGCGATCTTCACGTCGCCGTGGATCGAGATCAGCACATTCGAGGGGCTGATGTCTCGATGGACGATTCCCAGCGCGGCGCCACTGCGATCGGTGGCGTTGTGTACCGCCTCCAACCCGCTCAAGATCTGCCGCACCAGGTAGACGACGAGATCGTGCTCGAGCTTGCGCCCTTCGAGCGTGAGGCGGCGATTCAGTTGCCAGAGATCGCACCCCGGGACGTACTCGAGCGTCAGATAGGGTTGACCGTCGATCTCTCCGTGACCGAGCACGTGGACGACGTTCGGATGCGTAACGCGACTCGCAAGTCGCGCCTCTTCGGCAAACATCTGCTGTGCGTTGGATTCATTGGCGATGTGCGGGAGCATTCGCTTGAGGACGACCACTCGGGGCTCGCCCACCGCGCGAGGCTCCAGAGCACGAAACACTTCCGCCATGCCTCCAACTGCAATACGGTCGACCAAGGTGTACTCTCCTAATGGAGTATTTGGAGGCGGCGCGGATGGTGGTGAGGACGGTCTTGGCACATCTGGATTGTAACGATACCAACGGAAAATATCGATATCAACGCATCAAAGTTTAGACAATTACGGAGAATTCATTGGCCGATCAAGATTCCCGGGCTGGCAATGGGTACGCCACCCCACAAATCCTCGACTACGCCGCGCGAACACACCATCCGCACGACGAGGGGCTGGAGCGCGCCTTTCGGGCACCCGCGCGGCTCGGAATGCCCGAAATTCAACTGGGGCCGTCGGAGGGCAGGCTGCTGGAGATCCTCTTGCGCCTCGCGGATGCGAGGAACGTCGTCGAGGTCGGTACGCTGGCGGGCTACTCGGCGCTCTGGATGGCCCGGGCGCTGCCAGCGGGCGGACGGCTCTGGACGATCGAGTCGGAGTCCGAGCATGCCGAAGTCGCCGCTACGCTGATCGAGCAGGCGGGTTTTGCCGATCGCGTTACCGTCATTCGGGGCGACGCGGCAGAGGAGCTGCCAAAGCTCAACGATTTCGGTCCGTTTTGTGCGGTGTTCCTCGACGCGGACAAAGGCCGTTACGATCTCTATGGCCGCTGGGCCACGGACAATCTTCGAGCTGGCGGACTGCTGATCGCCGACAACGCCTACCTTTTTGGGCGTCTCCTCGACGAGAGCGAGGATGCGCGGGCGATGCGCCGCTTCCATGAGGAGACAGCCGTCAATTATAGATCGGTCTGCGTGCCCACGCCGGATGGCTTGGTGGTCGGGGTGCGGGTCGATCCAAAGGCTTGACCATTTCAGGCAGTACGAGGATATAGGCTTCCGCACTCAAGATCGCTCTGGGCTTGACCGGGTCTTGGAGCGGCCCTAGCGCCCCCAACGAAGAGAAACAGTCGAGCGCAGCAAGGCTGCGCGAGCGCCGCCTGGAGAATGTTCGTCGAAAAATGACGAACCGGCTTGTCCGAGCCGCGACCTTCGCCTAAATGGCCGCCGGTCGTTTAGAGGACTCAAGAGAAAACGCAGCATGCAGATTTTCCCCCGCGAGTTGAACTACTTGCCCCTCGCGCTGGCGCTCGTGGCCGGCGGCCTCGGGGCGGGCGTGTTCATTCTGTTCTGGGTCTACTTCACCCCGCCAAACCTCCAGGTGGGCTACACGCCGAAGCAGCCCGTCGAATACAGTCACCGCTTACACGCCGGCGAGCTCGGCATGGACTGTCGCTATTGCCACTCTCAGGTGGAGCGGTCCGCCAAGGCGATGGTGCCACCGACACAGACCTGCATGGGCTGTCACGCTTTGGTTCGTCCGGAGTCGGACAAGCTCGCGCCGGTTCGCGAGAGCTGGAAGACAGACGAGTCGATCCCATGGGTTCGCGTCCACAAGCTGCCCGATCACGCGTTCTTCAACCACAGCGCGCACCTTAACGCTGGCGTCGGTTGCGCGTCGTGCCATGGACGCATTGACCAGATGGAAGTCGTAGGGGTCGTCCAGCCGATCGCGATGCAATGGTGCTTGGAGTGCCACCGCAATCCAGAGCAACACCTTCGACCAAAGAGTGAGGTCACCAATATGAAGTGGGAAGCCGACGAGGCTTGGCTCGCGCAGCGCGCCGAGGTCGCTGCCGCGCTCAATCCACCAGAGCATTGTTCGGGGTGCCACCGATGACCCGCAGGAAATCATACGAGGTGAGCTCGGGTAAGGGTCCGTCGATGTGGCGGACGCTCGAGGACAAGCACACCAGCCCGGAGGACATGCGGAAGCTCGCAGAAGAAGAGCATCCGGGCGGCTTCGTCGGCGGTCTGCTGGATCCGATGTCTCTGCTGACCCGGCGCTCTCTTCTCAAGGGTTCATCGATCGCAGCGTTGGCGGCAAGTCTTCAAGGCTGTCTGCGTCGTCCCGAAGACATCATCTATCCGTACAGCAAGGCGCCCGAGCAGCTGATCCCGGGGATCGCATCGCATTTCGCGACAGTGACGGCCCGCGGTAGGGATTGCCTCGGCGTCCTCGTCACGAGTCATGATGGCCGTCCCACTAAGGTCGAGGGCAATGGACTGCATCGCAGTAGCTTCGGCTCAACCGATGTGCGCGGTCAGCTCTACGTTTGGGACCTCTACGATCCCGACCGTTCCCAGTCGCCGGCTCGCCGAGTGGGCAACGCGCTCGTGGACGCGACGGCCGACGAGTTCGACAAGGCCTTCGATGCTCTGCTCAAGAAGCACGAAGCCGATCAGGGTGCTGGTCTGCGCTTGCTCTCTCCCATCTCGAACAGCCCGACTTTCCGACGCTTGAGCACGAAAGTCCTGGAGCGCTTTCCCAAGGCGGGACTGCACACCTACAGCGCGGTCGATGATGACAACGCGCGCGAGGGGGGCCGCATTGCCTACGGCGCGCCCTTACTACCGACGTACAACTACAGCAGCTCGCGGGTGATCGTTTCGCTCGCCTCAGATTTCCTGGGGACCGAACCCGGGGCGGTAGCTGCGGCGAGACGGTTCGCGGCTGCGCGTCAGTTGTCCTCGCCCGACGCACCAATGACGAGGCTCTACGTGGTCGAGTCGAACTACACCGTGACCGGAGGCATGGCCGATCATCGGCATCGCATGAGCCAAGCCGACGTGTTCCGCTTCACCTGTGCGTTGATCGAACAGCTCGCGGACGCTGGTGTGGCGAAGTTGGTGCCGATTGCGACGGCCCTGGCAGGGCTTCCGACGGCGAGCGGGACGAGCGGAATCGACGCGGAGTTCGTCGGCGCCGTGGCCAACGACCTCATGAACAATCGAGGCCAGTCGATCGTCGTGGCCGGCGGCGGACAACCGCCGCTGGTGCACGCTCTCGCTTTGGCGATCAACGATGCCGTCGGCACGATCAACGGGACATTCGTCCTGTTTCCGGTCCTCGGCACCGATGATGCCCCGAGCCGGCAGAGCATCGCCGAGCTCGTCAAGGACATCGAGCAAGTCGATTCGCTGATCATCCTGGGCGGCAATCCCGCATACGACGCACCTTCCGATCTGAAGTTCGCCGAGCTCCTGCGACGGGACGGGTTGACCTCGGTGCACCTCGCGACGCACCGTAACGAGACGTCCCACCTCAGCTCCTGGCACGTGCCCCAGGCGCACGAGCTGGAGTCTTGGGGCGACCAGCAGTCGCTCGATTCCAGCCTCGCGTTTCAGCAGCCGCTCATCGCTCCCCTGTACGACGGCCGCAGCGCCATCGAGCTGATCGGGAAAATCGCCGGTGAGAAGAGCACGAAGGGCCGCGATCTCGTGCGAGAGACCCAACAAGCCGACCTCGACTCTTATTCGAAGGGTCTCGTCATGTTCGGTTTTCCGGCCGACCTAACGAGCGCCGAGCAGCTTTGGCGGGGCGCTCTGCAGATGGGTTTCTACAAACAGGAGCCAAAGGGCGATCTGCTCGACATCCGCGTCGAAGAGGTCGTGCGCGCAGCCGCGTCCGCGCCGCCTGCCAAAGCGTCCCCCCAGGATGGGTTCGAGGTCAGATTCGAGCCAGATCCTGCTCTCTGGGACGGCCAGCACGCCAACAACCTGTGGGCCCTCGAGCTTCCCGCGCCGATGACCAAGCTGGTTTGGGACAATGCGGCGCTTCTCTCGCCTGCAAGCAGCAAGGCGCTCGGCGTGAAGAACGGCCAGATGCTTCGGCTCGCCAAGGGGGACGCCAAGATCGAGATACCCGCATGGATCGTCCCCGGACATGCGGACGGCTGCGTGACGCTGACGCTCGGCTGGGGTCGCACCGCGGCCGGTCGTTACGGCAATGGCAAGGGCTTCGACGTCAATCCGATGCGCACGGTCGACGGGATGGACTTCACCGACGGCGTCACCGTCGAACCCCTGCGCGAGGCGTACAATCTGGTTCAAACCCAGACCCACGATCGCATGGAGGGCCGTCCGATCGCGATCGACGCGACGCTGGACGAGTACAAGCAGGAGCCCGACTTCGCCTCGTACCGCTCGGTCGACCCGGTGAGCACGCCACCGCTCTGGCGGCAACAGGACTACAGCGAAGGGCACAAGTGGGGGATGGCCATCGATCTGAGCGCCTGCACCGGTTGCAACGCCTGCGTCGTCGCGTGCCAGGCGGAGAACAACATCCCGGTGGTCGGCAAGTTCGAGGTCGAGCGCGGTCGGGAGATGCATTGGCTTCGCATCGATCGGTACTTCGTCGGAGAAGACGAGAACAATCCAGAGGTCGCGGTCCAGCCGGTGACCTGCCAGCAGTGCGAGGAGGCGCCCTGCGAGAACGTTTGCCCAGTCAACGCGACGACACACTCACCAGAAGGCCTGAACGACATGGCCTACAACCGCTGCGTGGGCACACGGTACTGCGCAAACAACTGTCCGTATAAGGTTCGCCGATTCAACTACCTCGACTGGCACGGCCACTTGGATGACAAGTTTGCTTGGTACGGCGAATTCCCCGAGTCCCGAAAGCTCCAGTTCAATCCCAACGTGACGGTCCGCATGCGTGGTGTGATGGAGAAGTGCACCTACTGCGTGCAGCGTATCCAGGGGGCCAAGATCGCGATCAAACGGGACGGCCGTCAGCTCAAAGATGGGGACATCAAGAGCGCGTGCCAGCAGGCCTGCCCGTCTCAGGCCATTGCGTTCGGTGACCTCAACGACCCGCAGAGCACGGTCTCGAAGTGGTCCGCGACTGATCGCAACTACAAGCTGCTGGCCGAAATTGGCACCCGCCCTCGGACCACGTTCCTAGCGCGCATCCGAAACCCAAACCCCACGCTGAAGGGAAATGGGTAACAAGCAATGAGTTACGACGCACCCATCAAAGAACTCGGCGAAACGTCCCTCCTTCCGGAGGGCACGACAGCCAATGACGTCACCGAGACCATCGCCGGGATCAGCGAAAATCCCGCACCGCGCGGCTGGTGGCTCCTGTTTCTGCTCTCGGTTTCCGTCCTCGGGGTCATGGGCGC
>JBAVOF010000461.1:0-15935 GCA_049691835.1 Polyangiales bacterium | reverse complement strand
ACGCTGATCCTCGATGAGGTGCTGAGCTTGCCCCCCCATGCACAGCAGGTACTCCTCGATGTCACCCAGTGCGGTACGTACCGTCCGCTCGGTTATGAGAAGCGCGAACCCAAGCGCGCGGAGCTTCGCTTGATTTCGGTCACGAATGGAGACATCGCACGAGCCATCGAGGAAGATCGCTTCCGAAAGGACCTCTACTACCGGCTCGCCACGGTGCCAGTCGTCTTGCCGCCTCTGCGGGAAAGACGCAACGACATTCCGCAGATTGCGGTTTGCTATTTGAACAGCACCGAGCCTCAAACGAGTTGGGAGCTCGATTGCGGGGCGATGGACGCACTGACGTCGCCGCATCTCGAATGGCGGGGCAACATTCGCGAGCTCGAGGCGGTTCTCGAGCGCGCCAGAAACCGCGCGCGAGCGGACGGCTCAGAGGAACCGGTGATCGAAGCGCGGCACCTCGATCTGAATGGAAAGTCAACGGACCGAAGGCCGAGACCTGTGCCGGGAGAGACCGCGTTCCCGAGTGATCTCCGCGACAAATGGAAGCAGCTGGAAGATCAGAGGCAGAATCTAGACGCGCTCGAAAAGGAGATCATCGAAGAGGCGCTGTCCGCCTGTGGCGGCGTGGTCATGAGGGCCGCCCGTGAGCTGTCGGTCTCCCGTACCGGACTGATGAGTAGAATGACGACACTGGAGATTGCCCCGGAAGAATTCAAGCCGAAGCGTGGGTGATGCGGTGATGGGAAAGGACTTCGGGCCGTACACGCTCGTGCAACGGCTGGGGGTGGGCGGGATGGCCGAAACGTTCGAGGCAATTCGCCACGGACGGAGCGGTTTCTCGCAGCGTGTGTGTCTCAAGCTCGTGAGACCGGCGCTTCGCGACAACGTCGATTCCATCGAGCTCTTCGAGCGGGAAGCGCGGCTCGCTGCTAAGTTGCATCATAGCAACATCGTCAGCGTGATCGATTTTGGCGAGATCGAAGGCACGCTGTACATGGCGCTCGAGCTCGTCGAGGGCGCGGACTTGCAGGTGTTGCTCGACCAGCGAAACCGGCTCTGTCCCGAGCACGTCGCTCTCATCGGGCACGACCTCGCTGCCGCTCTCGAGCACGCTCACAATCCAAGCGCAGAGCATGGAGAGGGGCAGCTCGATGCGAATGGGGTCATTCACCGCGACATCTCGCCGTCGAATGTGCTCGTCGGCCGTCATGGTGAGGTCAAGCTCACCGACTTTGGATTGGCCAACGTCGCCGCCAGCGGTTCCCGTCAGAGCGACGTCAGGGGCAAGTTCCCTTACATGGCCCCTGAACGTCTCAGGGCCGACCCACTCGACGGGCGTGCCGATCTGTTTTCTCTTGGCGTGGTCCTGTTCGAAGCATTGGCCGGACGTCGGCCTTATGATGGAGGCCACGATCCCGCGACGATCATGTTGATCATGGCAGGCGAGCATCCACCGCTGTCGGAGCTTGCTCCGGGCACGCCTGCCGAACTGTGTCGGATTGTCGAAAGCCTCATCGAACCTGAGCGCGAGAAACGGCCCGACTCCGCGTCCGCCCTGCTCGTGCAGCTCGATGCCTTCGTTCCACCGCCAGACGCGCGCCGAAAGCTCGGAAAGATGGCGATGGACGCGCGCAGTCATCGAGCGACGAACAAACCGATCAGCGGCGGAGCAACCACGGGGAGCCAACCGTCCGGAGGACCAGCATTCTCCGCGGCGACGGAGCGAACGTCGTCCAGTGATCGCAAGTCGAGGCGAACGCTCATCAGACTGGCGGCCTCGTTGGCGCTGGCGATCGGTGTGGGCGCTGCAACCTTCGTGCTTTGGCCGCAGGAGCCGGAGAGCGGGGGACTGATCATGCCGGAGGACCAAGCCACCCAGCAAGCTGACGTACGCGAAACGGACGTGGGCATGAACACCGCTTCCGGAAGCGGAATCGCCGCCCCGGCCGACGACACCAACGCGCGCGACATGACGGGCACTGCCGAAACGACCAAGGAGCGTCAACCTATCGTCCCGGCGCCAGCGCCAACCCCCGCGCGCCTGACCGTTCTCGTCTCTCCTTGGGGCAGCGTGTGGATCAACGGCAAGCCCCGGGGAGCCGCACCGCTGAAGAACGAAGGATTGAAGCCGGGCCGCTACAAGATCAGCGCGGGTAGAGACGGCCCCTCACAAACGCGAACCGTCGTCCTCCGCGAAGGCGATCGCAAGACCATCCGCTTCGACCTCTAAGCGATACCCCTATGCATCGACAGCCAAGTAAATGACGTCGTCCCCGACTTCGACGTTCTCGTTCGGAAGCACGGCGTAGCACGGTCGGCTGACGCGGATTTCGGTGATGCGGTCGCGGCCGACGACGGTGCCTGGCTCGAGACGTTGGAAGCCGGTCCAGGGGGCGCCGAACCGGAACTCGTTGCTCGGTTTTGTGATCGTCTCGACGACGTGAACCGTCTGCACCTCGTTGCCATTGGGTCGAGTGCCGTCGTCGATGGCTCCGGTCGCTCGCAAGAAGCTCATCGCGATTCGGTACGCCTTGTCCGAGATCTCCGGATCATCATGAGCCCCACACTCGACCGACAGAGCAGGAATGCCAGCGACCTTCAGGAACCCAATGATCACCTTGTCGGCTAGCCCGTACCAGGACTGAACCAGGAACGAGATGCCGAGATGCTTCGCAAGCTCGTCGATCGGGGCCACGCCATTGCTCACACCGAACGGTGGCGTGGCGGTGCCGGCGGAGTGAAGGTCCAAGAACAGATTGAGCCCCCCGAGGATCTCCTTGAGCTCGAGCGCGCGGTGGTGCTCGTAACCCCAGACTTCCTGGCGCAGCGTCTGCGTGAACGCGAAGCTCCACAGACGATTGAGGTCGTCGCCATCCGCCGTGTGACGCACTCCCAGCCCCGTCGCCTCGAGGTTCGCGTGGACCAAGAACACCGTTCCTTTTGCAAGCTCGAGCTCGCCATCCTCGAAAGCTCGACCGATCCTGCGAATCGCGCTTGCTCCACAGGGCTCGTTCCCGTGCATGGAACCGCAGATACCGACGTGAGGCTTCGGCCAATCTGCCGATGCCGACACTCTCCACACACCCGGTATCATCTCCTCTATGTGCACGGCCGACCCTTCGTCTCGCGGTCCAACACCTGCCGGGTATGCTCGAACCAATGGTCCGCTTCGGCAGGACTCTTGCCCACGGCAGTGATGCCGAGCTTTCCGAACTCGCTGAGCGCGCCGGTGAAGTGAAAGAGCACGCCCGATTCGGACCAGGCCTGATAGTGCAGTCCGTCAACCGCAGCGATGTCGAGCAGGTCTTCGACCAGGAGGCCGCGGTAATTCTCGGAATGCATGGAATCCGTCGCGACGTAGAACTGCGGCTCGCCTCGCGGTGTCAAGTACAGCCCGGTGTCCCGATCGTATCGACCGTCGGTCATCATGCGCAGCAGCATCATCGGATGGGTCGTCCCTCCGAGGCGGAGGTTGGTTTCGATCGCGTAGTGCCTCCACGTGCCATCATCCCCTTGCGCGCAGATGAAATCGACCGCGAGCCTGCCCACGGCCCCCTCGTTCTGAAGAAACGCCCCGACACGAAGCGCATCCCGCTGAATGTCCAATCGATAGGCAGCGTCGGCAGGGAATCGACAACCCGCGTAGATCTGCCCATCGATTCCTTCCACCAGTTGATCGTGCGTCGAAATCGCATCCAGGCTGCCCTCGGGCGAGATCCGGAGCTGACAGCTCGGAGCACGCTTGTCTCTCGCCTCCACGAAGGCTTCGACGATGCCGCCCTCCCGCTCGAATTTCTCTTTGAAAGTATCCCAGCTCTGTCGCTGGTCGACGAAGCGCATCTCCCTGAGCGCGTCCGTCAGTGCCTGCGCTCGCGCGGGCCCGCCGGCGCCGCTCGTCGGAGAGACCGCGCGCAGAGCACCGAGGTCCAGAATCGCATTGCCGTGCCCGCTGAAGCCCGTGTTCTGTTTGACGACCACGCGTTCGAGATGCGCGTTCTCGGTCCACAAATCTTCGATCGCCTCGACGAGGTCCGCTTCACTCCTCAGGTCCTCGGTGCCAGGAAGCAGGGGTACGCCGGCCTTTCGAAATGCCCAGCGCGAGCCGCTCTTGGTACCGAGCCAGGTCAAGTCCGGGTCGACGCCATAAAGCGGAACGCCGAGCGCGACCGCGAGCGTACGCTCCGCTTCGGTCACCGTGAAACAGGTCATCAGCCCACACTCTGGCCGGATCAACTGCCGGATACGTTCGACGACACGAGGCCGTTGCAGAATCTTCCGGGTGAGCGGCACCAGCGAGTTGTCATAGAGCGAAAGTACGGTCAGCCGGCGCCGCATGTGCTCGTTGGGGATGCCGCTGATCAACGAGAGCATGTAATCCACCGCGGCCGGATGAATCGGCGCAGAGCTGACGTATACCAGGCGCGCACGCGGATGACGCAGCAGGTTCAGTGCAAACAGCATGCGCTCTTCGTAGTGGATCACGCCGTCGATCGAGACCTTGTCGATCCCGTCGAACGAGAGCGACGGGATGACGACGATGTCCCGCGGATCCGGACCGTCGCCGTCGGCCAGCGCCCAACGGGCGGCCAGCTCGGCCTGCAGCTCCCGAAATGCATTCATTTCGTCGCTGCTCGTGCTCATGGCTTTCGTATAGCATGGGGGTGCTGGATTTACTTGCAGCAGAGGCGCGGGAAGGGCACAAGATCACCGTGGCCGTCGTCATCGAGTTGCTGATTCCCCTCGCGGTCTGCGGGCTGGTCGCCTGGGGTTTCTGGCTTTGGTACCGCTTGAGGCTCGTACGCGCCGAAGCGACGGAACGCATGCGGGAGGAGCTCGCCGAGCTCCGAGCCTACAAGCAGGACACGGAGGCCCGCCTGCAGGCGCTCGAAACCATTGCCACCCTCGGCGAGGGCCGGGTTCGGATCGACCACGACGACGCGCCCGAAGACGAGGACGAACGGCGGAGGCGCAAAGGCTGAGCATGACGGACGCATCGAACGAAGAATCTGCGCGAGACGGGCTGTTCAGCTTTCTGTCGCGCCGCGGATTCTTGAAGGTAAGTCTGGTCGCCGGCGGCGCGATCCTGGGCATCGGCGGTGGGGGCCTCCTGGCGCTCCGGGGGCGGGTGCCGAAAGTCGATGGGCTCCGGGTGCTGGACGCTCACGAGTACCGCACGCTGCAAAGTCTGGTCGAGGTCATGCTGCCCAAAACCGACGTGATCCCGATCGACGCGGCGTCGATGGACCTCCCCCGTGCGTTCGATGCCTTCTTGGCGGACGAGCCGGAGCACAACGTCAAAGACCTGCAGAAAGCGCTCGTACTGATCGAGTTCGGACCGCTGGCCTTCGACAAAAAGCTCACGACTTTTTCGCGCCTCGATGTCGATGAGCGCACCAAACACTGGAACGAGTGGAGCGAGAGCGACAACATCTTGCGACGGCAGGTCAGCATAGCGATGCGGAAGTTCTTCAACCTGGTCTACTTCGATCACGAGCAGGTCTGGCCGTACATCGGCTACCCGGGTCCTTCGATGAAGCGCCTACGGAGCGCCGCACCATGAGCGGCGCGATCAACGACCTGTCGACGCAAGCGCCGCCCGATGCGATCACCGCCGAGGTCTGCATCATCGGCTCGGGCTGCGGGGGCGCGACCGCCGCGCGCCTTCTAGCAGAGGCCGGTCACGAGGTCGTCGTGCTCGAAGAGGGTCGCGACCTCGTTGGGCCTGAGCGAACTCAACGTGACGCTGCGATGTACGACCAGCTCTACATGGACCGCGGAGGTCGTGCCTCTCACGATCTCTCGGTGAGTGTTCTGCAGGGGAGGGTGCTCGGCGGGGGAGGCGTCATCAATGCCTGCGACGTCGTGCCCATCCCCGAGGGTGTCCTCCATCATTGGGTCAGAAAGTACGGACTCGAAGATTTCGAGCCGAGTCGATTCAAGCGCTTCGAAGAAGACGCGCTCGCCGATCTCTCTGCGAGCCGCATCCCGGAGAGCATGGTCAACGCCGCGAACAACAAGCTCCGCCAAGGGGCCGAAGCGCTCGGACTACGAGGCGATGTCATGATGCACAACCGCGTGGGTTGCCGAGGCCTCGGAACCTGCTTGATCGGTTGTCCGATTCACGCCAAGCGAAACCCCCGGATGGTGGCGCTGCCGAAAGCCATCGAGGCGGGTGCGCGCATCTTCACCAGAACGCGGGCCGTGAAGATCGACAAACCCAGGCAGGACTTGAAGGAGATCACAGTCCGCACGCTCGACGCCGGCGGGTATCGCGAAGAAGGCGAGCTCAAGGTCCGGGCCAAGATCGTCATCGTCGCCGCGAACGCTATCGCGTCGGCGCAACTGCTTCTGCGTTCGGGCCTAGGCAATGCACATGTCGGGAAGAACCTCACGCTGCAGCCACAGCTCTCCGTCATCGGTATTTTCGACGAGCGGATTGCGGCTTTCGATGGCATCCCGCAGTCGTACGCGGTCACCGAATTCGAGGAGGAAGACAACGCCGAGTTCGGGCTCTGGGGCTATCGCGTCGAGGGCATCATGGGCACTCCCGGAATCGTTTCGACCTTGCTCCCGTTCTCGGGGGCTCCGGCGATGGAGGGTATGGCCCGGTACGACCGAATGGCGTCTTCCCTGCTCTTGGCTCCGGACGCGCCGTCGGGCCAGGTCGAGGTCGCCCGCGACGGGCGGTTGACGATTCGCTATGAGCAGCGCGAGGATCACAAAGACCGGCTCCGTCGAGGCGTCGAAACGGCTGCGAAGATCTACCTCGAAGCAGGTGCCCGCGAGGTCCTGGTCCCGACCGCGCGGCCGTTGTTCATCCGTTCGGCGCGCGAGGCCAAGGGAGCCCAAGAGTTGAGCTTCGCCCCTGCGACCGCGCCGCTGATCAGCGCGCACCAGCAGGGCACGGTCCGATTTGCCGCATCGGAACGCGACGGCGGCGCCGACCTGAACGGTCAGGTCTACGGCACGCGCGACGTGTACGTCTTCGACTCTTCAGGTTTCCCGACGAGCGCGTCAAGCCACACCATGACTCCCATCATCTCGTCATCGCGTATGTTGACGACGAAGTTGCTGGCGCGAATCTGACCCCTTGAAGACGACGCCTTGCGCCGTCCACGGGGCTTTCCCGAGTTACTCCTCGTCGACCTGGATCGATTGGGTTGGGCACATCATGCAGGCGTCGCGCACTTTGTCCTCGAGGTCGGGGGGCACGTCATAGGTTTGAATCAGAAGACTGCCATCATCGGCAAACGAAAACACCTCCGGCGCCTCTTCGACGCAGACGCCGTAGTGATTGCAAGTCGCAGGATTGTACATGATCTTCATACGTCTGCTCCAACTCAGGGCCTATTCAGCAGCTCGCGCTCTTCGTACTCCATGTCGTCGCGGATGGCGCGTGACAGCTCCCGCACACCGATGACCAATTTCGAACCGACCGCCGTCTCGTCGAGCTCGCGGATGACGCGGTCGAGGATTTCGCGCTGCAGTTGATGCTCGCGGCGCATGCCCTCGGTGGCTTCGTCCGTGGCCCCCTCATCGGTGAGCGAGGACAACTGATACTCTTCGTAGTGCAAGTGCCGGAGCAGGATCGCGCCCAGAACATCGAGCTCCTCGCGCAGCGTGATCACGGAGCTCGCATAGTCGTCTCCAACGCGCTCAGTCAGGGCTTCGACGCGCGCAAGCTGTGCTGAGATTTGCGCGTGCTCGCTTCGGATGCGTGCCCTGATCTCATCAGGTGTGGATGGCGTTTGTGTCGTCGGTGACATCTTCGTCTAGGCCGCGGCAAGCCGCCGGCGTCGCTCTGACAGGGTGAGTGGCTTACTCACCTGCTTCAACCCATCATACTCGTCCTGAGCCTGTTTGTGATACCAGTCCGGGTAGAAGTGCTTGCACCAGTTGCGGAACTCGGCGACCGGCCCGTCGCCGTCGCAAAGCATTGGACGCTCGAAGAACGCCTTGTTTTCCCAGATCGGGGCATCTTCCTCGAGCTGCCTGGCGATTTCCTTGGTGAAAGCCCTGCCCACGCCTGCCGTGATGTCGGCGCCTCCGATCTTCTTCACGGTGAATGAGAACCGCACGTCGCAATATTCGTCGTCGATCGGCGTGACGGACGCCATGTTGGTCGTTTCGACGATCCCGCGGAAGCGGCTGAGCGAGAACCCAAAGCCGTGAACGTCAACCTCGAGCTCGCCCTTCACCTCGCCCTGGGGCGTCTCGTAGATCGTGTCGGTGATCATCTTGATGTGCGGGTACGCGAGATCGATGGTGTGCGGTTGTGGAACGATGTTCATGCCGTGCACGTATCGGAAGTGTGCCTTGTCGACCACGTTCTCGCACATGTCCTGATTGTGTGTGCGGAGCTTCCAGCGTTGACGCCAGTACGGCGTCCAGGCCTCGTTGTTCCATTCGGGGATCTGCGGAATCTCCCACTCGGGCTCTCGTCCCTCGATGTCGTGCCAGACCATGATGAGGCCGTTGACCTCGTGCACGGGCCAAGCCGTGATGTTCGCCTTGCGCGGGAGATGCTTGGCGTACGGAACGTCGGTGCACTTGCCCGAACCGTCGAATTTCCACGCGTGAAAGGGGCAGACGATGCCATCGCCCTCGACCTTGCCGCCATGCCCGAGGTGAGCGCCCATGTGTGGACAGAACGCGTCGAGCACGCTGACCTCACCCTCTTCGGTGCGGAACATGACGAGCTCAACGCCGAAATACTGCAGCGGCTTGACCTCGCCAGGCTGGAGCTCGTCAGAGTATGCGACCTGGAACCAGCCCCTCGGGTAACGAGGAATCGGAAATCGTGGCTTCTTGCTCATGGTTGTTCTCCCGTTTCTATGGGTCGGCTCCTGGCTACTCAGCCGCGTCTGCTGCCTTGCTACGCGGGGAATAGAACTGCGAATACCAGCGGCGAAACTCGCCGATGGGGCCGTCCCCGTCACAGAGAACCGGCCGGTCCACGTAGATCTTATTCTCCCAGATCCGCACGTCTTGCAGGTAGCCGTCACGCATGTTGCTGATGAAGTGGTCGATGAGCTCGTCGGTCATCCCCTCGGTTGCTTTCATCGAAACACCAAAGCGCAACATGACGTTCTCGTCGTCGATGGGCGTGTGTGCGTTGATGATCACGCCGAGCCCCTTGCCGTGCATCTTGGTGACCTGATACGCCGGGCCGTAGTACGTCGCCGTCGACTCGAATTCGTCCTTGCCGCCGTGCACTGGATACGCCACCGCCTTGATCTTTTGTTGCCCGACATGTCCGGTGTACGTGTTGCTGAACGACCCAGGCACCGGGTGCGTGTTGTGGACAGGAATGAAGTGACCCGCATCCGCGAGGTTCTCCGCAATCGCGAGCGGCGGCGTCTTGATCTGCAGCTTTGCGAACCGCCAAGGCAAGAACTCCGGGTCATCCCATTCCTCGAGCGCGGGGATCTCCCAGTCAGGCCCGCTCTTTTCGCGATCGTGCCAGACGAAGATCATCCCGTTGCGTTCGAGCACCGGCCAGCAAGCCAGGCCGGCCTTCGGCGGGATGCGCTTCGCGTAAGGGATTTCGATACACTTGCCGTTGCCGTCGAACTTCCACGCATGAAACGGGCAGACGATCCCCTCGCCCTCGATCTTGCCGCCATGTCCCAGATGGGCGCCCATGTGCGTACAATACGCATCGAGCACCTTGGCTTCGCCTGACTCCGTTCGAAACAACACTAGCTCTTGGTCGAAGCGCCTCATCGGCACGACTTGACCAGGCGCAAGCTCCTCCGAGAACACGAGCAAGAACCAGCCCCGCGCAAAGCCCGCCCAGGGGTTCGTCTTCGTTTCGTTGGTCATCGCAAGCTCCAATCGCCGTGTCCCGGTGCTCCGGATAACTAGAACACGTTTCACTAGAACATGTTTCATTTTGCAAGCTCTAGCAAGCCCCTTGTGAGCTGTCCTTCGCTTGTTTTTCAGGCGCTCTCCTGGCGCAACTCCTGCGTCCGACGGCATCGGACGCAAATCTTGCGCCGCGCCCGAGAGAGTTCCGAGCGGGGCCTGGCGTTGCCTGGCTGACCTCCTTGGTTGACCCGATGTGATGGCCGGACGACTCTCCCGCGATGACAAAACGCTTCTTCTTGTGGGTGGCTTGCGGCACCGCCGGGTTAGCGCTCAGCGCCTGTGGCTCGTCGAGCTCGGGCGGCGGCGCGGGTACTGGCGGTTCGGGCGGTACCGGTGGCTCCGGCGGCGCAGCCCGGTTGGTGGTGACGGCCGATTGGTTGAACCAGTCGCTCACGCTTCTCGACTACGACAAGCTCATCGATGGGCAAAGCGACGCGGCAGCGTCGATCGTAGGCACGATCGATCTCTCCGACTGGGAGCCGGGTCCGATCGAGCTCGAGATCACGCCGGACGGCAAGACCGCGGTCGTGTCGGTCGGACCTGCGTTCTTCGACGGCGACGGAGTTACGAACGACCTGGTCGGGTCGCCGGAGGTCCCGCCGGGAGGTGCGCTGCTCATCGTCGACTTGCAGTCCGGTGATGCCGTCGAGGTCGCAACCGAGGATGTGCCTCTGGGCATTGCGATTAGCGCCGACGGCACGCGCGCCTATACAGCCAACTACGGAACGATCGACCAGCCAGGAGACACGCTTTCGGTCATCGATATTCCGGGGCGCCAGCTCATCGAGGAAATCGGCCTCGGTGGTAGGCCGGAGCAAGTCGCACTGAGTCCCGATGGAACGCTTGGCGTGGTCAACATCGCCGGCGGGAGCGGAGGCATCCTGGTGTTCGAGGTTGCAGACATCGAGGGCACGCTAAGCTCACGCCTTGCCACGGGCAACGACCCGTCTGGCGTGACCTTCCTCGACGACAGCTCGCGCGTCGTCGTCGCGAACAGCTTCAGCTTGAACGTTACGCTCGTCGACACGTCCGATCCGGGCGCTCCTTCGGTAATCGAGAGCCTCAGCATCACGGGCGGCGTTCCGTACGGTGTCACCTACATGTCCGGTCGCGATCAGATTCTCTCGCCGGCGGGCACGGGCTCCTACCTGGCCACCATCGAGATCGCGGGCGACTTGCTGATTCAATCCGCGCTCGCAGATTTGCCGGGCGAAGCGTTCCCGCTCACCGCGGCGGTGGATGCCACAGAGAGCTTCGCGTTCGTGGCCCACATCGTGGACAACACATTGTCCATCATCGATCTCGAGACCGACGTCTCCCGCTCGATCGCCTGGCTCACCGAGCCCGGTCCCTCGTACGTCGCCGTCCAGCCCTGAACGCCTGAACAAGAGTGGCCGTGCCGGTTCCGTTCGCGGCGGAACGCGGGCCTCGCGTCTTCCTGCTCCCTATACTGGAAGGAGGAAGAAGAGGGGGGTCTTTTCTTCGTGAGGGGTTGGAACATGTCTTTTCTTCGAGGATGGGGAGTTGTTGGTCTCTTGCTTGGCGCGGCGCTTTGGCTCGTACCCGTGGGGGCGCGTGCGTACCCGGATGAGCCATACAGTCTCGACGAAGGCGAAAAGGCTCACACCAAGCGTTTTCACGTCCTCGGCGAGATCGGATTGTTTGCCGGCAAACTGGAGGGCGATCAGAAATCCGTGATCGTGAGCCCGTTGATCGAGATGCGCCTCCAGTTGGCCTACAGCGTCCTCTTTCAAGTCGTGTGGGGGATGGCGTACGCCAACGTCGACCGCGAGGACGCCGACGCCAGCAATGCGTTTCGCGTCGGCAATCCCTACCTGGCCTTCCACTACCAGGGCAAAAGGGGGCAATTTTCCTATCGCGTCGGCTTGGGCGCGACCATTCCCGCTGCGACTCTACCCGACAACTTGGACGAGCGCGTCGGCGGGGCTGAGGCGTCTGCGTATGCGCTCGCTGCTGCCATTCGAGGAAACACTGGGTTTTGGCTCTGGGATCCGCATACGGTGAGCGTCATCGTCCCAGTCGCGTTCGAGCGCCGTAAGCCGAGCGGTTTCCTCTGGGGCGCCTATCTGGATACGGGAGCGCTCATCAAGATCAACGACAAGAACGCGAGAACGTCCAAGACCGATTTCATCATGCAGATGGCAGCGATGTTGGGCTACCAGGCGACCGACTGGTTGAGGGTCGGCTCGCGTTTCAGCCTCGTGTTGATACCGAAGTTCAAAGAGCAGGCCACGCAGCTGGCAGTGGAGCCCTACCTGCGATTCGGTAGCGACAACGGCTTCGGCGCCGTCATGCTCAACATAAACATCGACAACCCCTGGGGCTTCTCCTTCGATCAGCGTCAAGTCTGGGGCTTGCGGATCGGTGGTGGTGCGGCGTTCTAGCGGTTCGGCTTAGCCGAACAGCGGCAGGTCTTCCCCGGCGAGCGGGAAAGCCGCCTTGTACTCGTCCGGCACGCCCGCCAGGTTACGCAACGCGCGATGAACGTGCGCTATCGAGAGCCTGGTCCCTTGAGCCGTTTCGGGTGAGCCCGTGGGCTGCAGCGTCACCGGATCGATGAGGTACAAACCGTGACGATCATCGGTGCCGCCGACCACTCGGTTACCCGGAATCCCGGGACCCATCATCATCATGCTGCTGATCGGCCAATGGTCCTTGCCATTGCCGCTGTTGTACCCAGGGGTTCGGCCGAAGTCCGAGCCCATCACGATGGCCACCTTGTCTGCGATGCCCAGCCGTTCGGCTTCTTGCAGTGCGAAGTTCGCGCCATTGACGAAATCGATCAGGCGCGGCAGGTGTTGGTCGTCGTGGTTTCCGTGCGTGTCGAATCCGCCCGTGCTGACGCTGACGCTCACCGATAGGCCAGCCTGATACGCCGCGAGCGCGACTTGAATCTGACGGTGCAGCTCGTTGTCGGAGAAGTTTTCCGGCAGAGCCTCGGAAACCCGCTTGAGGTCGTCCTGCCCGAGCCGAGCCAACATGAGCTCGTTTTGCCCGTCCCAGATCCGCGGCAGCCGCTGCTTGCCCTGTAGCCGCAAGAGGCGAAGCTGCTGCTCCCGTTGAACGATGCTCGGCACGTCCGGATGGCCGAAGTAGTTTTCCTCGGAGCCGGTTGGGTCGGGGCGGGATGGATAGGCGAGATTGTGCAGCAGACCGCCGTCGCCGAGCGGCACCGCGTTCGTTACGCCCTGGGTGTCGAGGTACCCGCCGTAGCCGATCAGTGGCATCGGCAGGTTCGGGCCGTGAGTCGCAGCGATCAGCGCACCGATTGGCGGATGCCCTTCGGCAGTCCGGCCGCTCCACGTGCCGCGCGTGCCCTGGTCATGACCGTTCGTTCCCGTGTCCATCCCGTTGATGACCAAGAGGCGCTGGTAGTTCGTCTGGAAGAACGCATCGAGCGCGGTTCCACCGTCACCGAGCGGCGCGTAGTCGATGTTGCCCACGGTTCGGATGTCGCTCTTGAGGAACCGCCCCATCGGGTCGTTCTCGTTCTCGCTGGCTCGGCCCTTCGGATCGCAGAGGTGTGTCGGATCCCAGCCGCCGCCCGCGTGCATGAAGATCCAATAGGTGCCGGTATACGGCGACCCAGCCGTTGACTGAGCGCTACTGCGTAGAGGGTCCATCGCCGACGGCAAGACACACGTCAGCCCGGCCCAACTTGCCATACGTAAAAAATCACGACGATCCACGGCTAGTCCTCCCTCACTCGTACAGGTAGCGGTAATCGGACAAGAGATAGCTCACGGCCGCCATCCAAGCGCGCACGGTGTACTCGGTGTCCCGGTTGATGTGGCGTTCCTGAGGCAGCGATTCGCCCGTCATCCGGTCGTTGTACAGACGGCATGGATCGGCCAGCTCCTCTGGCACGGACCCATTGGCGAGACCTTCCCGTCCGAGGCTGTAGGTTTCCATCAGAACGACGAGGGTTGCCGCGACTTCCTCGTCGGAATCCGCGAGATCTTCACCCAAGAGCTGTTCGTGGAGATGCCGAACCGCCTCGCGCACCTGATCCGATCCCTCGGAAAGCGGTGTGGTCCGGTCGATGTTCGGGAACAAGAGTCGCTCCCTGGCCGGCTTCGAGAAGTCGTAGGGCACCGCAGAGCATGCCACCTCGTAGGCCATGCGCTGCGCGAGGCTCGCCATGACGCCGTTCGGCTCGGTCACCCGCTTCGTCACCAAGTCCGAGTCGATGCCGCCATAGAAGATGCGGTATTGATCGAGCAGGTACTCGCTGCGGTTCGGGTTCCCACGCCATCGGACGCCCGTGGTCGCTTCGATCTTGCGAGACAGCAGCTCGGGTGTGAGCAGGCGCGCCGTACCGAAGGTCGAAAGCTCGGTTTCCATCTCAGCTGTGAGCGGGCTGGCATTCTTTGCCCTGAAGTAGGGGCTCAGAACGATTTCTCGAACCAGCACCTTGAAGTTGTAGCCGCTGTCGATGAAACGTCGCTGAATCGTCCGAAGAATCTGCTGTTGCACGTTGTAGGCACGCTCGAGCGCGGGATCCACGTTGGGATCGATTTCCGGCTCGATTTCTGGAAGAGGGGGCGGGGGAGGTGGAGGAGGCGTCGTGCCACCCATGCCACCAACGCCAGCCATGCCACCGCTGCCACCCGCACCATCGGAGCCGGCCATGCCGGGCATGCCACCCATGCCTCCCATGCCTCCCATGCCGCCGACACCGCCGTCCATCACCGGATCGGGATCGACCACGGGATCCGGGCCGGGATCCTGCATCACTTCTTCGACCATCTCCGGCGTCATGGGCGCCGTGATGTCGAGAATCTCTTGGCCGGTCAGCCCGTGGAAGACGGTCTTCACCGTGGCTTGCGCAAATCTCGGATTTTGGGCCAACCGCTTTGCGAACCACTGCAAAGCGTGGCTTCGATCGTTGTCCGGAAGCGCTTCCCCGTTGAAGCCGGGGGGCAAGATGTAGTCCGGTCCGAACCATTCGCCCTTGCCGCTGTACTCACCGCTCTCGTTCCAGTTCATGTAGAGCCCGGCGACGGGATCCATGGTCGTGTGGCAGACGGTGCAATCCGGATTGTTGAGCGTCGGGTTCTCACCGAAATCGCCGCTTGCGTCCACCGGACGGCTTCCGAATTGGTTGATGTCGATGTCGAGGAAGAACCAGTACGTCATCCTCGAGCGGTGTCGGTTGATGTTCGTGTCGCTCGTCGGAAAGCGGTTGAGGAACATCGCCGACGTCAGAATGCCGGCATGCGGAATCCCTGGAATCTGAATCTCTTGATAACCTTCCGGATCGTCACCAATACCCACCGGGATGTCAGGAAGCCCGATCAGGGAAATCGCGGAATAGCTGTTCGCCATCGTGTAGTTCGCCGTCAGGATCTCGGTGAACGGACGCTCTGTGCGGATCACGTGCGAGATGAGCTCGAGTGGTTCGCGCGCGATCGAGTCGTTGGTAACCCGGGCCTTCTCATCATCGTCCGGGTACTTCTTCTCGTACCAACGAAGGTTCGGATACACTTCCTCGTCGAGAAGCTCGACCGCGTTCTCCCGGCCTAGGTACTTGTCGGTCAGGAAGTGGTCGTTGTAGAGCTCCATGATCCGCTCGAAGAACCGCTCGTCGCGCATCATCTCTGCGAGCGAGGCCTCCAGCCCAATCTGTCCCTGGTCCGCCGTGACCTGCAGCTGCCGCTCACTGGGGAGCTTGCCCGTCAGCTCGAGGCTCGCCTTCCGAAGGGTCTCGTTCCAGGTCAGAAGCTCCAGCTGACCCTCATACGGGTTCGTGAAGCCCTCGGACTGGGGACAGGCCTTGATGTTTTGGGTTGAGCAACCTCCGAAAAGCGTGGGATCGCTCTTGCAGCCGGACACGGTGAGTGCCGATCCAAGCAACAGGAGGACGAATCCAGCCTTTAGGTCGCTGTTTATGTACCGCTGACTCATCTGCACAAGCGACAGCTTAACATGCAGAAAACACCCATGGGGACTATATTTTCAGTGTTTTCTCGCACGAAACGCGCGAAAACACATCTTTACGGGTGTAATTTATTTGTGATCAAGCTTGCGCATGGCCTCTAATC
>JBAVOF010000460.1:0-1933 GCA_049691835.1 Polyangiales bacterium | reverse complement strand
ACCCAGCGATACCCCCACACCGACCAGCAGCGTGACGGTGGCCACCACCGCCGCCACCAGCACCGTGGACTGGACCCCTTCATGCGCGTTACGGTTGGCTTCCAGCATGGCGTTGAAATTCAGCGAGGCTAGCTGCTCGCAAGCCTTGATCACGTCTTGGAAGGCATCCACGACATCGGTCTCCCACGGATAGACGCTGGCCCAGCGCGCGCGATCGGCAATCAAGGCCTGCAATATGTCGTCGCGTCGTTGAATGGTGGCGATCGTTTCCGCTTCGTTGGGCGAGGTAATGCTCACGCGGGCTCGTTCCAACCAGGTGGTAAACTCATCGTGGGCGCGTTTCAGCTCTCCGGCGACGTCGTAGTCAGTGCTCAACAGCTTCCGTAAGATAGCATTCTGCTGCGCCTGCACCCCCTGAATCATGCGCTCGGCCGCAAGAATCGACGGATAATCCTTGGTGACGATGCGCTCGGGCGACCTACCGAGGGCGATGATCCCCGCCAGAATGAGAAAAAAGCCCATCAAGACGATGGCCAGCACCACCCCATAGCTGAACAACAACCGGTTGCGAAGGGTCACGTCACTGGCTGCCCTTTCAGATGCCGTACTGTTTGCGCTTGCGCCACAAAGTCGAAGGATCGATCCCCAACGTTTGCGCCGCAGCTTCGAGCGTTGCGCTGTTCGCCACCGCCGCTGCGATGTGCGCTCGCTCCAGCTCCTCCAAGGTAATCGGATCACCGGTATGCAACCGCCCGTGCCGGTCAGGGATATCCCCGGAAATGCTCAGCTCGTCGCCGCTAATGGTACCTGTACGGCAGAGTATCACGGCTCGCTCGACCACATTTTGCAGCTCCCGTACATTCCCCGGCCACAGGTAAGCGCGCAGCGCCGCGCGGGCGTCCTCGCTAAATTGCGCCGGACGCCCGTAAGCGCTGGCGAATTTGGCCAGAAAGCGTTCGGCGAGAACGATGATATCTTCGCGCCGATCCCGCAGCGGCGGCAACTCGAGGGTGATAACGGTGAGCCGATACAAGAGATCCGTGCGAAAATCCCCCGCGGCCACCATGGCGTTTAGATCGTGATTCGTTGCCGCAATCAGCCGCACATCCGCCTGGCGGGTCACCGGGTCACCCACCCGTTCGTACTCGCGGTCCTGGACAAAGCGCAGCAGCTTAGGCTGCAGGCTGAGTGGAAAATCGCCAATCTCGTCGAGAAACAGGGTGCCGCCATCGGCCTGGCTGACCCGTCCCATGGTGGTCTCAGTGGCGCCCGTGAAGGCGCCTTTCTTATGGCCGAAGAGCTCGCTCTCCAGCAGCTCGGCTGATAGCGAGGGGCAATTGATGACCACGAAATCCCGCTCGGCACGCTGACTCCAGCGGTGGATGGCACGGGCAAGCACACCTTTCCCAGTGCCACTTTCCCCGTGGATCAGCACGGTGGCATCGGTGTCAGCAACCTTCCTGGCGGTTTCCAGCACTTGCATCATCGCCGGGCTCCCGCTGTCGAGATCCCCACCGCCCAGCTGATGCTTTACCTGCTTTTCCAAATCCGCGAGCCGGGTTTCCAGACGCCTTGCTTCGATCTGCTGCTGCGCGGCTATGCGCAGTTGTTCCGGCGTACACGGTTTGGCAAGATAATCGGCGGCCCCGAGTCGAATGGATTCCACCGCGCTCTCGATAGACGAGTAGGCAGTGATCAGCACAATCTTCATCCAGGGCGCCAATGCCCGCAGCTCGGGAATGAGCTCCAAGCCCGACTCCTCGCCCAGGCGCAGATCAAGGAAGCACACATCGAACACTTCCCGTTGCACCAGGGTTTTCGCTTCCGAGGCGGTACGCGCACTGGCCACATGGTGGCCCGCGTCCTCAAGACAAAAGCGAAACGTTTTTACGATGTTGCTTTCATCGTCTACGATCAGGATGCGTCCCCGCAG
>JBAVOF010000459.1:0-1937 GCA_049691835.1 Polyangiales bacterium | reverse complement strand
TCGTGAGGCCGTGCTTGCGACTCAGCCAGCCGAATCCACCGCCCAACGTCAGCCCGGCGATACCGGTCGTCGAGTTGATGCCCACCGGCGTGGCAAGCCCATAGAGCTGCGTCTCGACGTCGAGGTCGTGCAGTGTAGCGCCGGGCTGCACCCTTGCGATCTTGCGTTTTGGGTCCACGTGGACCGAGCGGAGCTTCGACAGGTCGATCAAGAAACCGCCTTCGCAGACCGCGTTGCCTGCGATGTTGTGGCCGGCCCCGCGCACAGCCACCAGCAAGTCGCGCTCGGCGGAGAACCGCACCGACCTGACGACATCGGCCGTGCCGGCGCACCGCGCGATCAGTGAAGGACGACGATCGATCATTGCGTTCCACAACGTGCGCGCCGCGTCGTAGCCTTCCGAGTCCGGAAACAGCAATTCCCCGCGTAGGTCAGTGTCGAGCGCGGCTAGTCGCTCGGCCGAGAGCGACGCAACATCACCACTCACAGTGCGGATCTGCGCATCCATGGCGAACCTCCTTGGTCTTGGCTTGGACGTCAATTGGACTACAACGTCGAAGCGGCTGCAAGGCCTAGCTCGACTTGAGCTCGAACCGCGGGGCCGGCTGAATAATTCGTTTGCGCGTTACCTTGATTCGAGCGGGCCGGGTCGACTCGATGAACTCGGTCAGTGAGTCGACGAAGCGCTCGGGCGCTTCGCAGTGCGGGTAGTGTCCCACCCCTTCGATGATCTCGAGCCAGCTCCCTGGGATCGCGGCGTGCGCCGCGTACGCGTGCTCCACTGGGATGATCCGATCGTCCTCGCCCCAGATGATGAGCGTGGGCATCCCGGCCGCCAGGTAAAGCTTGTCATTGGCGCTCACCGATTGACCGCGCGGGTCGATGACTGCGCGCAGCGTGCGTAGAAATGCGCGGCGGGCCTCGACGTCGCCGAGCGAGGAGTAGCTCCGCCAGAGCTCGGGGATCGCAGGCGCGCTTTGCAGCTTCTTGCGGAGCGCCACGCGACCGATGGCTTCGACCACACGCCGGACCGGCGGGGCGCAGGCGACGAGCAGGACGGCCTCGGACCCGGGCAGCGTCAGCATCCGAAGCAGTGGATTGACCTCGGTGCCCAGTCCCCCCGCATCGACCAGCACGAGTCGTTCACAGCGCTCCGGGTACTGATACGCGAGCTGCATCGCAATCCCGCCGCCGTACGACTGGCCGACGACCGTCGCTCGCTTGTACCCCAACCCCACGATCAGATCCCGGAGCGTCGAAGCCATCGCGCCGAGCGAGTAATCGCCTTTTGCCTTGTCCGATTCGCCATGACCCAACAGGTCCGGGCCCAGCACGGTGAATTGCTTGCTCAGCGCGGGCATCACGTGCTCCCAGGTAGCTGCGCTACCGGCCATCCCGTGGATCAAGAGAACCAACGGCCCCTTGCCCGCAAGTCGGTACGTCAGTCGCTTGCCATGGATGATGAATTCTCGCTGCTCCATGATTCGCCGTCCCGCAGCCTACTCTCATTCGGTTGACTGGCACCTCCCCGCCGATGACGCTATCAACGCGTCTCATGCGCACTCTTTCTTCTACTCGCGTGGCCGCCAGCGCGGCTGCAATCTTTCTTTCTCTCGTCATCGGTTGCAACGACAGCTCCGACGCGAACCCCGACGAGCTTTTCGAGCAAGGGCCGTACGAGGTTGGCTACCGAGAGATGACGATCACGTACAGCGCCGCCGCGTCGATGGAGCCACGGGAGCTGGTCTTGCGTGTGTGGTATCCGGCGGTCAGTGACTCTGGCGCTGGGCCGGCGCGCTACGCCGTGGGCGGCGTCGTAGATTTGCCCTCCGACTTCGCGCTGGATGCGCCACCCGTGACTGACGACGGCGACTTGCCCTTGGTGGTGTACTCGCACGGCAACGGCGGCGAAGGCTTGCTCGCGTATCCTTATGGTG
>JBAVOF010000458.1:0-8618 GCA_049691835.1 Polyangiales bacterium | reverse complement strand
GCCGGGTGAGTCCGCCGGCTACGGCCGTTCGTTTCGAGCGAGATCTGAGACCCGCCTGGCGACTCTCCCGGTGGGGTATGGAGACGGATTGCTGCGCTCGGCGTCGAATCGGGGGAGAGTTTTGGTGCGCGGCATTCACTGCCCCATCGTCGGGAACATCGCGATGGACCTGACCACCATCGACGTTTCTGCTGTGCCTGGCGTCGCCGTTGGAGACGAAAGTTTGCTGCTCGGCGAACAGGACGGCGCCGTTCTCGATGCGCGTGACCTTGCCGCGGCGGCCCAGACCATCCCCTACGAGGTCCTGACCAACGTCTCTCGCCGCGTCCCCCGCGTCTACGTGAGCCGCTGATCGCGAACCGCTCAGGCGTAATTGCGAACCACGATCTCACTTACCTTGCCCCGCTTCCTCGCATCGCAGTTGATCGCGCGCGGCGCGGCTACGAGATCGATCTCGAAATCGCGATAGAGCCGTCGGATGAACGACACGTCGCTGTTTGAAAGCATGAGCTTGCATCCGCGGCGGTCGAGGGCCTGGTAGACGTCGCGCAGCCGCGTTTGGTCTTCTCGTGAGAACCCGCCGCGCGAGTAGGAAGTGAAGCTTGCCGTTGGCGAAACCGGTTCGTACGGTGGATCGAAGTAGATGAAATCGCCAGGCTTGGCGTGTTCGAGCAAAGCATCGAAGGGAGCACAGCGCAGTTGAGCCCCTTCGAGCGCCTGGCTCGCGACGCGCAGTGCGTCCTCGTTCAGGATTCGAGGGTTCTTGTACGAGCCGACTGGGACGTTGAACTCCCCCTTGCGATTGACGCGGTGCAGCCCGTTGAAACAGGTCTTGTTCAGGTAGATGAACATCGCCGCACGCTTCGACACCGACACACGCCCACCCTCGTTGTATCGCTCTCGAGTCCTGTAGTAGCTCTCCTTGCAGTGGCGGTCCGCAAGCTCGCGCAGCGCCTCGATTACCCCATCGACGTCGTCGCGAATCGCATCGTAGGTCGCCACGAGAGCCGGGTTGATGTCGGTTAGGAGCGCCCGCGCAGGTCGTCGTGAAAAAAATAGCGCGCCACCGCCGACGAATGGCTCGACGTGACGCATCTGCTCGACCCCCGGAGGGAGCAGCGGTCGCAGCTGGCTGAGCAATCTGCCCTTGCCCCCCGCCCACTTCACAAAAGGGGCCGCCTCCCGTGGCTGCTGCCCGATCCGAGCAGCGACCGCTGCAAATGTCGTCATGTGTAGTATGGTTACCTACACAAGCGGAAAAGCGGAAAAAAGCGCTGTGTCTGGCGCGAATTCCGGACTGGTTCCGGCTAGTTGGCGACGGGGCTACTCGGCGCTCGATACCATGTCCCGAAGCCGCTCGAGGGCCTCCTGCAGGACGCTCATCGGCGGCCCGAAGGAGAAGCGCATGTGCTGGACGAACCGTGATGGCCGCCCGGTTCGGCGCTTACCGGGGTTCACGTCGAAGAAGTGACCCGGCACGCAGATCACCTGGCGGTCCAAGGCCGCTTTGAAGAACTCGTCGCTGTTTCGAAGCGAGTGGGGCAGGGCGCTCAAGTCACCCCAAGCATAGAACGTCCCCTGGGGCTCTAAGTTGAAGCGAACCCCGATACCTTTGAGGCCTTCCACCAGGAAGTCTCGCTTCTTCTTGAACTCGCGGTGGATGGCGTCAGCCTCGGCCAGCGTCGGTGTCTCTTGCACCAATCCGATCGCCGCGCGTTGCATTGGGGCCACACCCCCGCCGTCGAGGAACGACCCGGCGCTCGCAGCCGACTCGATCACGGGTTTCGGGCCGACGATCCAGCTCACGCGAAAGCCCGGGTATCGCCAGTTCTTCGTGAGCCCATCGAAGACCACGATGGGGTCCTTATCGACGTCTTCGACGTACTGTGCGGCACTGACGATGGATGGGCGTTGAGTCCACACGTAGTGGGAATAGAACTCGTCGAGCAGGAGCGCGCAGTTGAGATCTCGGGCAGTCTGCACCCAGCCAGCGAGCGCGTCCCCTTGGACGACTTTTCCGGTAGGGTTGCAGGGGTTGCTCGCGAGAATGGCGCTCAGGCCGCGACCGAGGATCTCCTCTTCCAGTTGTTCTGGCGTGAACTCGTACCCGTCCTTCGGGTCGAGCAAGATCGGTATGGGCAAGAATCGGCGGAACACGTCGAGCAGCTCTTCATACGCGGTATAGTCCGGCAGAAAATGCCCGAGATGAATGGGCGCGATCGCAGCGCATGCCCGCATGACCGCAACGCGACCGCCGCCAGCGATGCACACATTGTCCGCCGAGTATTGCGATGTCATCCCGCGGCGGAACAGCTTGTTGTAGAGCCCGGCGACGGTCTCGCGTAGCTCCCACACGCCCGCGACGGGGGCGTAGTCGAGGTCACTCGGGTCCACGTCGATCTGGGTCAGTCGCGGTGGCGCGCCGGGCAGTTCCCCGGTGTCGGGCTGACCTTGCCCGAGGTTGCACCAGTCCGGCGCGTCGGGCCTGAAACCACGCTTCTGCGCTTCCACGGTGACGTAGATAACGCCGGTTCGCGGTACCGGTCGAAATGCGGCGACCTCCGCGACCTCGACGATCGGATTAGACCTGACCTGGCTCATGCGCTGCGGCACTCTAGCAGAAGTCCCGAAATGCGATAGCCTTGGTCGGGTGGACATTCTGCGGATCGAAGAGCTGATGGTCGACTGCGTGGTTGGGGTCTATCCGAACGAGCGCAACGCATCGCAACCACTGCGCGTCGACGTCGAAATGCGCCTCGACACAGAGACGTCGGCGGTCAAGGAGAGCCTACGCTGCACCGTGGACTACGCCGCAACCGCATCGCAGTTGGTCTTCCTCTTGCGCAGCTGCCGCTTCCGTCTCCTGGAAACGGCGGGGCACGTGCTTGCGCGGTACCTTCTCGCGCCACCGGCACCCGACGAGCGCCGAGCACAAGTTGACTCAGTGCTCGTTCGTCTGTCCAAACCTGGCGCGCTTCGTGGCTTCGCGATCCCTTCGCTCGAGATCCAGCGAAGCGCCGCTTGGTGCAGTTTCGTGGTGGAGCACAAGTCGTTCGGTACGGTCGACGTGATCTACGAGACGAAGGGTGCGGGGATCTACCGCCTCAACGTCGCCCCCGGCAAGAGCATCCCGCTTCACGCGCACCAGCAGATGCGCGAGTCCGAGATGGTTCTGGGCGATGGCCTTCTTTGCCAGGGGCAGCGCTGCGCTCCTGGGACCGTGCATCGTTGGCCGCGGGGGGCTGCACATACCTATCTGAACCCGACCGACAGGCACCAGACAATCCTTTGCGTGGACTCGCCGCGCTTCATGCCCGAGGATGAAATCGGCGTTGCTGGCGAACCGGACGATGTTCCGGCCGAGCCACCATGGGGCCCAATCGCGGGCTTGGGCTGAGATGGCGGTCTCGCAAGGCACCGTGATCGTGACTGGAGCGACCCGCGGGATTGGTCGCGCGACGGTGGACGAGATCCTGGCGCGTGGCGGGAACGTGGTCGCGATCGCCCGAGATGAGAGCGCCTTGCTCACGCTCCGAGTGTCGGCAGCAGACCGGATCCGCACTGTGGTGGCGGACCTCGCCGATGCACACGCGGTCCCCGGGGTCGCCCGACGCGCCATCGAAGCGTTCGGATCGGTAGATGGTTTGGTGAACTGTGCCGGGATTGCACGCTATGAGCCGCTCTCCGCCATCGCGCTCGATTCGATCGAGGCCCAGCTTCGCGTCAACCTCATCGCACCGCTTCTCTTGTCGCAGGCGGTCGCCAAGCATCTTGCTGGCAAGGGGGGGGCGATCGTCAACGTCTCGAGCACCCTCTCCGATCGCGTCGCGAGAAGCACGATGGTCTACGCGGCAAGCAAGGCCGCCCTCAACACCTTGACTAAGTGCCTGGCCCTGGAGCTCGCGCCAATCGGCGTTCGGGTGAACGCGGTGCTACCGGGCGGGGTGGAGACCGACATGTTGCGGGCTCCCCGCCTCCGACCGGGCGATTCCCTCACCGAGGCCGAGCTCGACCAGCGGGTCGAAGCCCAGCTCGCCGGACTGGCGGCTTTGCATCCACTTGGTCGCCTCGGCACACCTCGGGAAGTCGCCACTGTCATCATTGGCTTGCTCGACCATGCGTGGCAGACCGGAAGCCTGGTGACGGTCGATGGAGGCCTTTCGATCGCCGAGGCTTGAAGCGCGAGGCGTTTTCACACACACTGCGCCGAAGGTGGCGCGAACCCAGAAGTTCGTCCTCGACGCGGATTCAATCCAACGGAGCATTCGACGCATTGCCGTTGCGATCCTGGAGGCTACGTCGGGTATCGAGGACCTGACTTTGGTCGGCATCCGACGCGGGGGCGTCGCGCTCTCGAAACGCATCGCAAAAGAGATCGCGCAAGTGGAGGGCAGGCCGCCGCCCGTCGGAAGTGTCGACATCTCCCTCTACCGAGACGACGCGGCCACTGCGCTCCCGAACCCTAAGATCGGACCGAGTGACATACCATTCGACGTGAAGGGCCGTCACGTCGTGTTGGTCGATGACGTGCTTCACACCGGGCGCACGGTCCGCGCGGCAATCGAATGCTTGCAAGACCACGGGCGCCCCGCCCGGATTTGGCTTGCCGCGCTCTGCGACCGGGGTGGCAGAGAGCTGCCCATCGCCCCCGATTTCGTCGGCCTGACCATCGAGACGCCTCCCGGTGGCCGCCTCGACGTCTGGATCGACGCGGCGGGCCCCGACCGGGTGGTCTTGACGGAGTCCGAATGACCAAGCCGTTTCAGCACCGTAGCCTCCTCGACATCGAGGGCCTCACGCGCCCCGAAGTCGAGCGCATCCTCGATACGGCGGAGGCGTTCCTCCAGGTTTCCCGCCGACCCGTGCGCAAGGTGCCCACGCTTCGGGGCAAGACGATCATCAATCTGTTCTACGAGCCGTCGACTCGAACCCGAACCTCCTTCGAGCTCGCTGGCAAACGGCTCAGCGCCGATGTCATCAACATGAACGTCTCCGCGTCGAGCGTGAACAAGGGCGAAACCCTGCAGGACACTTGCCGGACTCTCGAGGCGATGCATCCGGACGTCGTCGTCATTCGGCACAGCGCGTCTGGGGCGCCGAGTTATGTGGCCTCGAAGATCGGTTGCAGCGTGATCAATGCCGGCGACGGGATGCATGCGCATCCGACGCAGGCGTTGCTGGACGCCTTCACCATCAGACACCAGAAGGGAACGCTCGAGAACCTCGTTGTCACCATCGTCGGCGACATTGCCCATTCACGGGTTGCACGGTCTAATGCTCACCTTCTGAATCTGTTCGGATCCGAGGTCCGGTTCGTCGGCCCGCGCACCTTGCTTCCCCTGGCGGTCGACTCGCTCGGCGTGCGGGTGTTCGATCGGATCGACGAAGCACTCGAAGGCGCCGATGCGGTGATGGTGCTTCGAATACAACAGGAGCGCCTTGCAGGCGCTTTGCTTCCGAGTCTCCGAGAGTATGCGCGAACGTTTGGCATTGGCTCTCGGGCCATGCAGCGAGCGAAGCCAGACGCGATCGTCATGCACCCGGGTCCAATGAACCGCGGCATCGAGATCGAAAGCGTGATCGCCGATGGCGAGCGCAGTGTGGTGCTCGAACAGGTCGAGGCCGGCGTCGCGGTTCGAATGGCGCTCCTCTACCTATTGGCCGGCGATGCCGCCGAGTCCCCTGCTGGGGGTGAGTCCGGTTGACCGGCGTTCGTTCGGGGCTGGATCGCCTAGCCGACGGTGATCCGGATGCGGTGCGTCTGTTCGCTGGACGAAAGGTAGGGCTGCTCGCGCACGCCGCGAGCGTGGATCGCACACTTCGCCCATCTGCCGAAGTGCTCGAACAGGCCGGCGCTTGCGTCGCCGCGCTCTTCGGTCCGGAGCACGGGTTCACAGGTGCAGCCCAAGACATGGTCGGAGTCGGGACCGGTGGCTCGGCTCGAGCTCCGGTCTACTCGCTCTATGGAGACGACGCGGCCGCCTTGAGTCCCAATCCAGGATGGCTGCGTGACTTGGACGCGGTGGTCATCGATCTGCAGGACGTGGGGTCGCGATATTACACCTACGTATGGACAGCCGCCCTCACGATGAAGGTTGCGGCGTCCGTCGGGGTCGAGGTGCTCGTCCTAGATCGACCCAACCCGCTCGGAGGGGCGATCGTCGAAGGTGCAGCGCAGCGCGACGGCTACCTCTCGTTCGTGGGATTGTATCCGGTCTCCGTGCGCCACGGCCTGACGATCGGCGAGCTGATGTGCTGGGTCGCCGCTCGGGAGCAGATCGACCCCGAGGCGCTGAGCGTCGTTCGTATGAATGGTTGGACTCGCTCGATGAGATGGAGCGACACGGGCCTACCCTGGGTGCTGCCTTCGCCCAACATGCCGACTCTCGACACCGCCTCGGTGTATCCGGGGGGCTGCCTCATCGAAGGAACCAAGCTCTCGGAGGGAAGGGGAACGACGCGACCGTTCGAGATCTGGGGCGCGCCTGGGTTGGACATCCGTCCGCTCCTGGCGCTCGATCTCCGCGGCGTCACGCTGCGACCGGTTGAGTTCACTCCGACCTTTCACAAGTTCGCCGGCCGAAGTTGCGCAGGCGTGCAGGTACACGTGACCGACCCCTTGGTGTTCCGACCCTACGAAACGTACCTCCGGCTGCTCGCTGCGGCGCTCCCCGCGCTCTCTGCCGGGGACCGTTGGCGAACCGAGACGTACGAGTTCGTATCTGACCGCCCCGCGATCGATCTTCTCACGGGTGGTCCCGAGTTCCGCGCGGCTATCGATGCGAATGCGGAGCTCGATGATATTCTCGTTGAGGAAGCGCGAGGCGCAGCGAGCTTCGACGAGGAGCGTCGCGCGGCCTGGCTCTACGAGAAGTGACGATACCCGGTCGCGCCGATGTCGACGGGCCGGCCGGCGTCATCCACCACTCGAACGCCTGCACCTTCGATGATTTCACCTATCTTCGTTCCAAGAGCCGCCGCTTCGGGGCCCGAGGGCGCCGTGAAGAGCAACTCATAGTCTTCCCCACCGCTGAGCGCGAGGGCGAGCGGGTCGAGGCCGAGCGCCTCGCAGGCGCGTTGATACCCCGGGGCGGTGGGGATCGAATCGGCGTGCACGATCGCAGCAACGCCCGACGCCGAGCAGACGTGTTGCAAGTCCTGGAGGCAGCCATCGGAGACGTCGACCGCCGCGCTTGCGATCTCCGAAAGCGCTTTGGCCAGATGGCCGTTCGCCGGTGGTCGCCGCCAGCGCTCGATGAATGGCGTCGCGTGTTCGAGCTGCAGAGCATTCGCTTGGAGTGCGGCCAGGCCCAGTGCAGCCGAGCCCAGGGTTCCGGTCACGTAGATCGAGTCGCCAGGTCGTGCGCCATTTCGGGTGACCGACTCCGCTACGGGTAGGCCGAAGACGGTGGTCGTAATCGACAGGCACCGTCCGCGACTCAGGTTCCCACCGATGACCTGTGCACCGGTTCTCAGCGCTGCCTCGGCGAGACCCTCGATGAGCTCTCGGAAATCTTCGTCCGAGAAACTCTCTTGGAACGTGAGGGCAACCACGGAGGCGTTCGGCATGGCGCCCATCGCCCAGACGTCGCTCACCGCTGCGACCATGGCCCGGTAACCAAGATCGCGGCAGGAGATCAAGTCACGTCGGAAGTGCACGTCCTCGACCTGAGAATCGACCGTGACGATGGTTGGCCGGTTACCAAAATTGATTACCGCAGCGTCGTCGCCGATGCCAATCACGACTTTCTTGGCGTCGCCGTCGAGATTGAACCGAGTCTTCAGCCATTCGATCTTGGCGAATTCGTCATGCATGGCAGTCTGCAGCGGGAAGCCTCACAGTGAACAGTGTGCCTTCGCCGAGCGTGCTGGTCACCTCGATCTTTCCCCCGTGCCCGTCGACGAGCTGCTTGACGATGGACAGGCCGAGACCCGCTCCGCCATGCGCGCGCGTCGTTCCCGCGTCGACTTGATAGAATGCGTCGAAAATCCTCGAGAGGTTCTCTTCGGCGATGCCCATGCCCGTGTCGCGCACCGTGAGAACGACCGCAGGTCGATCGGCGGCAAACAGCGCTGACCCGAGGCCGGCCGCGCTTCCGGATTCAAGCTCGCCCGCTTCCGCACCCAGGTGCACCTCGCCGCCCTCGTGTGTGAACTTCAAAGCATTGTCCGCGAGGTTCAGGAGGATCTGGCGAAGCCGGACCGGGTCACCCCAAATCTTGGGTGTGCCGTCGCTCACCGCGATGTCGAGCGCCACGTTGCGCCGGTTGGCCCCCGGCACGATCGTCGAGCCCACGTCTGAGAGCAGCGCACGCGGATCGACGGGCTCGCGGTGCAGCTCGAGGCTCTTTGCTTCCAGCCGACCCAGGTCCAGGAGGCTGCTTATCAAGCCCAGCAGTTGATCCGCCTTGCCATGGATGGTTTTCAAGAACTCCGTTTGGCCGTCACTGAGTGCCCCGGCGGCGCCGCTCTGGAGCATCTCCGCGTAACCGAGAATGGAAGTGAGCGGGGTTCGAAGCTCGTGGCTCACCGTCGCGAGGAAGGTGGACTTGAGCTGATCCAGCTGCTTGAGCTCGTTGTAGGAGTGTTTCAGGGCTTCGTTTTTTTCAGCCAGCTCG
>JBAVOF010000457.1:0-12275 GCA_049691835.1 Polyangiales bacterium | reverse complement strand
GATCGGCGCCTCAACGTCATGGCGATCGACGCAGCAGATTCGAACGAGCCGATTGCGACGATCGTTCAGTGGAACAGCCATCCCGAAACGACGCTCGGATGGGCGCCGCCGGCCGACGCGGCCGGGCTGACCGAGGCCTGCACAACGAAGGGATGGGAAGGCGGTGATTGCTCAGCGAAGGGTCGCTACTTCACTGCGGATTATCCAGGAGTGCTTCGCTCGCGTGTCACCGCGAGCCGCGGTGGCGAATTGCTCTACGTGAACGGACCCCTCGGAACGCAGATTGGTCCCGGTGCTGCCCCAACCTGGGTGGTCGACGAAGCGCATCCGGTCACGGCGGACGGCACGGCCCCCGCCGGCGCCGTGCCTCTCACGACGTGCGACGATAGGGAGCCTTTGTATTGCCGGAGCTTCGCGAAGACGGAGTCGATCGGCACGGAGCTGGCGAACGCTGTGACGGACCTCTTGGCGCAAACGAAGCGGCTCGACGTGCGGGAGCTGACCCTGCGTACCGAGCGCTTCTATACGCGCGTGAGCAACATCGGTTTCAGGGTGCTTCTAGCCGAAGGCTCGCTCGGATGGACGGATCCCGTCCTCTACAACTGCGACGGTCATCCATCCGAGGCCAACTGCGAGGTCGCACCGATGGAGACCGAAGAGGACCCGGTGATCACGCCCCTGATCGATAGCGAGATCGTGGTGGGCGATGTGATCCAGTCCCGGATCATGCATCTCGATCTGGGCGACGTTGGCTTTCTGTTCATGCCCGGAGAGCTGCCGCCGGAGCTCGTGGTCGGTTTGCCCGACGACTTCGAGAGCGCGCCCGAACAATACTACCGCGAGCCCGAGCTCTACGCGGTCGGAGAGGACTACCAGATCCCCGGCCATCTATTGTCCCTGGTCGACGAGGACATCACCTTCACCGTTGGCCTCGGCTCGGACGAGCTTGGCTACTACGTCCCCGTGAGTGACTACCGGCTTCGATGTTTGGACCTGGTTCTGGTCTCCTTACCCCAACGAACCAGCTGCGCGGACCTCGCCGCGCGCCAGATCATCGAGTCGCCCGAATACGTCGCGGGGGCGACATGCGCTGCAATCACCGACGATGCGAACGCGCTCGCCGCTCTCGGCGACGACGGCCCGGCGGTTGCGGCGATCTGTCGCTACGGCCAGGGCTTGGGACGCGAGCTCGGTGAACCGCAAGGCCACTACGAGGAAACCAACTCCGCGGGCTGGGATCTCGTCGAGGACCTCTGGTCAGCGGCCCAGCGTCTGTTCGAATCGCGATGAGTCCGTCGAGACCGGTTCCGGCTCGAACCGAACCTCCAGGGACTCGCTCCCGAAACGCGGTACGTAGGTGAGCGGCGCGGCGCGGGATCAAACCTCCCCAGCGGGGATCGACTGACGCTTCCAAATGACGAACGCCCCGATCCCCAAGATCGGATCGAGGATCACGACGGGTAGAATGAGCATAGGGTCGACTTGGCCTGTCACGATGAGTGGCAGCGCGAAGAACGGCACCAAGATGCGGTCAGCGAAGGTCGCGAGGCCAAAGCTGTCGCGGTTGGTTCGGCCGCCGATCACGTAGAACCAACCGATGACTGCGATCGCAAACCCAAATCCTCGGAAGAGCCCGGGCTCCTGTCCCTCGAGCGGACCGGCTCCGACCAGGCCCATCACGCCGGGCCAGGCGTAAACCAAGAGACCAAGCGCGAGATAGAGCAACCCATTGGCCTGCGTATAACGCGCAAGAGGAGTGAGCGGCTCGTCGGGCGTGGAGAACAAGACTTCGATCCATCGGGGCATGGCAACACCTCTGTTCCCGCGAGGGTAACCTCTTCGCATTCGCTGCGGAACGTGAATCTGCGCATGAATGCGTCGGCTCCACGCGCTCGCCGTTCGTCGAGTTGCTACCTTGGGGTGATGGTACGGGGAATCGGGTTGACTGCCGTGCTCGCTTTCTGGATGCACTGCAGGGTCTGCTCGGCGATTTCCAGCTCCTCGTGGGTCGGAACGACTAGAACGGTCACGGGCGCTCCCTCATGGTGGATCGTTCGGACGCCCTTCGCGCTGGCCCGGTTGCGCGCTTCATCGAGCTGGACACCGAGGCCCTCCATCCCTTGGCAGGCTCGGTGGCGAATTTCGGCCGAATTTTCCCCCACGCCGGCAGTGAAAACGATCCCATCCACGTGGCTCAGGGCTGCAGTGTAGGCGCCGATGTACTTGCGCAGACGGTAGATGTAAACGTCGAGCGCGAGGCGAGCGCGCATGTCACCCGCCGCTTCGCGTTCCAGGACATCCCGCATGTCGCCGAATCCACACAAGCCAAAGAGCCCGCTCTGCCCATTGAGCGCCGCGTCCGCCTCCTCGATGCTCAACCCGGCGTGACGCACGAGGTGAACGATCACCCCGGGATCGATGTCTCCGCCGCGCGTGCCCATCACCAGGCCCTCGAGCGGCGTCAGCCCCATCGACGTATCCACGCTCTTACCGTTCTCGATCGCGGTCACGCTCGCGCCGTTCCCTAGGTGCAGAACGATCAGATTGAGCTCCTGCAGCGGGCGACCGAGCTCGCGGGCCGCCTGTTTTGTCACGTAGGCGCAGGAGGTTCCATGGAACCCATACCGACGCACACCGTACGATGCGTACCATTCCTCCGGAACCGCATATCGATACGCACGGGGCGGAATGCTGTGGTGAAACGCCGTATCGAAGACCGCCACCTGCGGGACATCGGGTCGGCGGGCCATTGCCAACTCGATGCCCAAGAGGTTGGGCGGGTTGTGCAGCGGCGCAAGGGACGAGAGGCCCCGAATCGCCTCCATCACCGGTTCGTCGATCAAACACGGTTCGCGAAACGCTTCGCCGCCGTGAACGACTCGGTGTCCAATCCCGACCAGCTCGCTGCCATCGTCGACCGCTCCCACGTCCTCGAGCAGACCGGCGATTCGGTCGAGGGCTGCGGCGTGGTCTGATAGATCCATAGAGAGGATCTCTTCCTGAAGGGTCCCGGATCCATCCCGCCGGCCGTGCACGAGCCTGCTACCCGACTGGCCAATGCGCTCGGCGCCCCCCCCAGCGATCAGAGTCCGATCGGTCATGTCGAACAACTGATACTTGAGCGATGAGCTTCCCGAGTTGAGAACCAGGACTCTCACGACTCACTCCGTCGACTGGGCCTGGATTGCCGTCACGGCCACCGTGTTCACGATGTCAGCGACGGAACAGCCACGGCTCAGATCGTTGACGGGCTTCTTCAGGCCCTGCAGGACCGGCCCGATCGCCACCGCACCCGCCGAGCGTTGCACCGCCTTGTACGTATTGTTGCCCGTATTCAGATCGGGAAAGATGAAAACGGTCGCCCGACCGGCCACCTCACTGCCCGGAAGCTTCTTGCTCGCCACACCCGGATCGATGGCGGCGTCGTATTGAATCGGCCCCTCGACCTTCAGGTCCGGTCGACGCGAGCGCACGAGCTCCGTGGCCTCGCGGACCTTGGTCACGGCCTCGCCCGAGCTCGACGCACCCGTCGAATAGGAGAGCATTGCGATGCGCGGCTCGATCCCGAAGAGCGCCGCGGTCTGTGCCGAGCTGATGGCAATGTCAGCCAGCTGTTCCGAATTGGGGTCTGGATTCACTGCGCAGTCGCCGTACACCAAGACCCGGTCCCGGAGACACATGAGAAAGACGCTCGACATCACGGAGACGCCTTCACGAGTTCGGATGAACTCCAGCGCCGGTCGAATCGTGTGCGCGGTCGTATGAGCGGCGCCGGAGACCATCCCATCCGCCTTTCCCTGGTGCACCATCATGGTGCCGAAGTAGCTCACGTCGCCCATGGCATCACGGGCCCTGTCCTCGGTCATTCCTCGATGCCTTCGTGCCTCGAGATAGACTTCCGCAAAATGGGAACGCCACTCGGATGTGAGCGGATCGACGATCTGCGCGCCTTCGAGCTGTACGCCTAGCGTGGACGCCAGCTCCCTGACCTCGGCCGGATCACCGAGCAGCGTCAGGTCCACCACTCGTCGCCTCAGCAGGATCTCCGCGGCGCGCAAGATGCGCTCATCCGTGCCCTCCGGTAGCACAATGTGTTGACGACGGACCTTGGCGCGCTCGATCAGCTCGTACTCGAAGCGCAACGGCGTCACGCGCGGCGAAGGGCTCACTTGGATGCGCTCCAGAAGCTCGGGCAGCTCGACATGTGCCTCGAAGAGACCCAACGCGGTCGCGATCTTTCGCTCGTCCCCCGCCTTGATGGCGCCTCGCACCGCATGGACCGCAGTGGCGATGCCGAACGTGTCATCGGCAACCCCAATCACGGGCACCGTCATCCGCCTAAGCCCCTTGATGAGGCGCGCCACCGGTTCGGGCGGCTCGATCCCGCCGGTGAGCACGATGCCAGCGATGTCGGGGAATGATTCGGATCGCACCGAGGAAAGGCAAGCGAGCACGATGTCGGCGCGGTCGCCTCCCGTGATCACGACCATGCCCGGCCGCAGCCGCTGCAGGACGTTGGGGAGCTCCATCGCGGCGACCATGAACTCACTGGCTACTCGCTGCAGACGATGTTCATCGCCAAAGAGCAGCTTCCCACCGAGCGCACCCATGATCTCGGCCAAGGTCGGATGGCTCAGCGATTCTTCCTCAGGCACGGCGTAGACAGGGTCCGATCCATGCCACTCTGTACGGAAACACGCTTGCAGGTCGTCGATTTGCTCGGGGGCCACCCGGTTGACCAAGGTCGCCACGATCGAGCAGCCCTGCCGCTCGAACGCGCGACGCGCAGCCCTCACGTCCTCGACGATTGCACCGGGCGCTCTGGTTCGCCCGTTGGCCACGAAAAACACGGGACAGCCCAGGTGAGCGGCCACGCGCGCGTTGAACTCGAATTCGAAGGCCGCTCCAACGCCTGTGTAGTCGGTACCCTCGCAGAGCACGAAGTCGCACTCTCGCTCCAACGCCTTGTACCGCTCGAGGATCCGCGAGAGCAGCTCGTCAGAGCGATTGGCGCCTGCCATGGCACGGGCCTCGTCGTAGGGACCGCCGCTCGCGGCCTCGGCACTTTGGCGCAGCGCATAGCGGGATCGCATGAGACCGATTTCGCGATCCGTCTCAGGATCGCCACTGACCACGGGCCGAAAGAACCCGAGACGCCCCGCCCTGCGAGAGGCCAGCTCCATCAAGCCCAACGCCGCCAACGACTTGCCCGCGCGCGGTTGAATGGATGCGATATAGACGCCGGTTGCCACGTACTGGGTCCTCGGCCGCGCAGAGTGCCACTGGCCGCACAGATGTTCAATGACGAGGCGCGAAGCCGCGCGCATCTGACGCTCCGACACGCATTCCAACCAACCCACCGAATATGACGGCGCCGGCGACCGTGGCCAGTTCGCGCCAGGTAGTGCGCCTGGGCTTCACAGTCTGTGGTGAGGACAGGCCGAATGAGCGCCTTCCGCACTGGCACGGTTTTCGCTAGATGTACGCGCATGATGTTACGTGCAGGAATCGTCTTCCTCGCTCTCGCGATCCCCAACGCCGTCGACGCCGATGCCCGGGGTCAAGCCAAGACGGAATCGGATCCTCGGATTTCGCTGCGAACACCTCGCCTGGACATCGGGCTGCTCTCGACCGAAGCACCGATGTTCACCGCGACTGCGGTCTGGCTCTTCGTGCTCGCGGCCCAGGAGGCCAGATACGACTGTTCGCAGGGCAGTTTTTGCATCTTCCCCCAGCTCACCGGCGCCTATGTGGTAACTGGTCTCGCGACGTTGGGGATGTCGGCGTGGGCGCTGCGACTGCTGTCTCGGTCGGTTGGAACCCTTCGTTCGCGCCGCGCCAACGTCATCGATTACGACGGCTCGATACGCTTCAATCGTCGCATCATCGCCTACGACACAATCATGACGGGCGCATACCTCGGCGTGGGGGTCGGTGTTTCCTTGGGTGCCGCGCAAGGAGAGAATCGGGCGTCGGTCACAGGGCCCATCTTGGGCGCCGCCGCCGCGCTCCTAGGACTTCATCTCTGGTCGCTAATTCGCAACGTCAAAGAGCTCAAACACTCGAAGCGCGTGGGAATCGATCCGCCCTCCAAAGCGAGGCGGCTCAAGCTCATCGGAAACGGCGTCGGATGGTAGGCACGCAGGGCGCGACGGTCTCGAGGTTCGGATCACGCCCTCTCTCAAGGCCGGCGTTGCTTTGCCGGGTCGAACGGATTGAACCGATTTCGTTTCGACGTTCCGGGATCCGACTCCGGTGGAGCGTCCTCCGAATCGGGCGGCTCTTCGTCTAATGACGGCATCGCGTCCATGTCGTCCATGCCCTCCATGCCCACGATGGTCGTGCTCATCGACTTCACCCGGATCTTCACGCTCCACTCCGGCTCCCACGCGACCTTCGGATCCTCCGGCCGGGGCGGATACACCAGATCGAGCTCCGTACCGTAGGCGATGGCTCGCAACATCCCCCCCTCGCCCGCCGCTTCCTTTGGCACCGCGCACTTGGTCGCCGATGGCGGCAGCAGGACTTTGTCCTTGAGCCACTTGTCCACCGCCACATTGGTCTGGTAGTCGAACAGACCGAAGCCGCTATCGGGGAGCTCGCTCGAGGTCCAGATCACCATCCCTTGCTTGCCACCTGGCAGCGCCGCCATCGTGCCAAGGAAGTACGCACGCGCGTGGGGCACAGCGGGCCACTCAAACGCAACCGAGCCGCCGGTGTCGGTCTGCTGAACTTTCAACGGCGCCATGATGTCCTGCGCCGCAGGGATCTTGAACTTGAAGCCTTCAGGGACGCCCTTTGCAATGAACGCGTGCTCCCCGACGATGGACGCACGCTCCCCAAGCGCACGCTTGTCCTGTTTGCTCGGCCAAATCGGCCTGCCTGCGGCGGCGTGCGCGCCGCGCTGGGTGGCCCGTCTCGACTCGAAGAACTTCGCCATCTCGCCGACCGTCGCGGTGCTGAGGTCCACGACCTTGGGCTGTCCCGGCCTGACGGTTTTCGAGCAGCCCCAATACATCACGAGCTTGCCCTTGGGCTTCTGGTAGTTCCACTCCGCTGGCTCGTCATCGGACTTCGGCGCGGGCTTGGGTTTGTCCGGCGTCTGCAGCTTGAGCGTCGGCGCGAGTCCGGTGCCCGCGGGCACGCTCTGCAACGCCTCGGTCAACTTGGTATTGAGGCTGGTGTAGAGCGTCACGTCCATCCACCGGCCGCCCGGCCCGTGCTCGGTGTTGCCGAACTCCGCCTTGCTGCCTCCACCACCTCCCATCGCGGCGGCGAGCGTCTGGTTCATCATGTCGGCGCCGCCCATCCCCATGGCCATGCCGGAGAAGGTTGCGACGTCGATCCAAGCTTTGGCGATCGGCGGCTTGACGACCTGCTTAGGCCCCGCCTGCGCCAGGACCAACCCCGAAATGAATGCGACAGTAGCCGCGACTGAGAGCGCACCCGACACACGCGGCATCATGGCAACCTCCTCACGGACGGTCCGTGGTAGGCAGTGATGATCCTGCAAGAGACCGCCCAATGCAACCACCTGAATACAGCCGAGCTGAAGCCGGGCTCTGATGATGGGAGCCCCAACGATACGCAGTTGGAACTTCGTGATTCCCTTCCTGCGCGAATGGAACGCCCTCCGGGAGACCGCATGACCTCGCTGGAACAGCGGACCTTCCATCCACAGGAACCGACGGCGTCCTGGTCACGAGCTCAGCAAGACCGGCTTTCTTCATGCTCGTCCACCGCCGACGAAGACGCCAACTCCGTCTCTTGCCGGCGAAGCTTGGTAAATCTCGCTCCATGTGGTCCAAGCAGGACACGCTTGGTCGGTATCAGCCCGTAGTTGCCGGAGTATGAAGCGGTGTGCCGATGTTGGTCAGCGTCGGACACTCGTCGCCACTTTGTGAACTGACTTTGGTCGGACAAGTCCGAACGCGGGCGCTCGGCAGGAAGTGCAAGATATCCTCAGGATTCAACGGCAACAGAACCGGCTCGGGAGTCCACTGAGGAAGGCGCTTACGGAGCGCGCGGAGAAAAACGAGCTTCCCCGCACCCTCATGGAAGTAGAACGTGTGTACTGGACGCTTCACCGTCGTGCGGCTTCTTCGCGACTCTGAGTACGACCGTTTGTTTCCCTTACCTTCGCATACGCCCGCAACCAAGGATGGCTGCAAATCCGCGCGTGACCCGACGAGAGCGGCTTTCGTACAGCCTATGAGACGAGCCAAGCTGGTTCGCGTCCGCTGGCAACCTATCGTCGTCGAATACGGACCCGGCTGATAGTTGAAACAAACGGGGTCTCTGGTGCAACCCCCCGCGCGACATAACGATCAGTACCGCGCAATTCGGTCCTTGAAATCACCCCAACGGTCCACGGGCTAAGAGAGCACTCGCCGAAACCCCGGACCCAAGCACACGAGATGAGCGCGCGGTGATCCTCTCGCGGGAAGAGGCCCTACGCGTCCTTTCTCATGCACCCACCCGAGAGGAGGCTGCTCGTATTCTCGGGATCGATCCGTCCACCCTGTGGAGACGGCTCAATCGCTACGAAGAAGACGAAGGCGACTCCGAGCTGTCTTCCTGACTTTTCCTCTGCATAGGAATCGCAAACCAGAAACGTGCCCCGCCGAGGGGTGACGACTCAACGCCTACGTGTCCTCCATGGGCGCGAACGATGTCCTCCACGATGCTGAGGCCGAGACCGCTTCCCGGTTTTTCTATGCCGGGGACGCGATAGAACTTTGTGAACACCCGCTCCCGCAGGTCCGGCGGAACGCCAGGCCCCGTGTCATCGACATAGATGCGAACGGAGCCGTCATCACGCTCGAAGCCCAAGGATACTCTGCCCCCGTCGCTTGTGTGGACGAAGGCATTCTCGATCAGGTTGTCGAGCACGCGCTGAAGTCGTGCGAAGTCAGCGTCGATCTCAAGCAGGCTGTCGCCCGGAACGAGATCGAGGCTCTTTCCGCGCTGGCGGGCTTGAGCCTCGTGCCGCGAGAGCGCGTCGCGCGCGAGCTCACCGACATTCACCCTCGACCGAGCAAGGCGCGCGGCACCCGATTCGAGGCGTGCCATCTCGAGAAGCTCCTCCACGACGCTCTCGAGCCGCTCGCAATCCTGCCGCGCCGTCGCAAGAAGGTCTTGCTGCCGGTCGGTCAAAGGGCCCGCAGCTTGTTCGAGACAGAGGTGAACCGCCATGTGCAGCGAGGTCAGTGGCGTCCGGAGCTCGTGGGCCGCAGCGGCCACGAGGTCTCCTTTGAAGCCTTCGATACGGCGAGAGCGCGTCACGTCGCGCATCGCGATGGTCACTCCCGATAGCACTTCGTTGCGCGTTCGCACGGGCGTGGCACTGACGAGGATCCATCGCGGCGACGGGACGCTGGGCACTTCGACGGCTGCGTCGATGGACGCCGGCTCGACTGCTTCTCCAGATTGCCGCACCCGATCGAACGCGTCGCGAACCGCATCTTCCAGTGCCTCCGGCAAGTCGTCGAGATCAGGATTCTCCGCGCCCAAAAGCTTCGTGGCAACCTCGTTGCTTGCAACTGGAGCTCCGTCCAGATCATACACGACGACCGCGTCAGCGAGGCTGTCCATCACCGACTCGAGGTGGTTGTTGGAATCAAGGAGCTTTCCGATCGAGCTTTGACGGTACTGCGCGAGACGTTCAGCCATCTCGTTGAACGAGCTCGATAGCGAGGCGATCTCGTCGGTCCCTTCGACTCGTATTCGCGCATCGAAGTCCCCTTCGGAGAGCCGATGGACCGCGCGATCGAGCACACGCACCGGAGCCAGGATTCTGCGAATCCACGCTCCCGACAGGACCACCGCGACCAGAAAGGCAATGACTGCGGTGGCCGTGAGCGCCGCACCGATCCGGTCAGCTTCGCGTCGGGCGCCTTCACTCTTCTGCCGCATGGCATCCCGGTTTATCTGGATGATGCGGTCGATCTCGCTACGAAGCTCTTGGGAGCGCTCACGGTGGTTTGCAAGCCCGCCCGGAGTACCGCCAGCTTTCAAGCCGCTGCGATAGGCCGTCCACGATCGGCGAAGCGCGTCCGTTGCATCTCGCTCCCCTGCCTCGGTGATGTTGCTCTCCTGAAGTCGAAGCTCGCGCTCGAAGGAGGCGATCGGGTCGGCAACCTGCTCAGGGTCGAACGACTCTCCCTGTAGGGTCGCTGACAGGACGCGCTGATCGATGAGGTCCGCGGTGTGCAGCATGCTTCGAGCCGCGTCGAAGCTGCGGAAGTTCTGGGACAGGATCTCGCCGGGGGCCGAGCCGAATTTCACCTCGGCGAATAGGGCTCCGGCGGTGATCAGCGCGAGGGCGACGACGAGCGGCATCTGCGAAAGCAGGAGCTTGCGGCGCAACGTCATGCCTTGGACTCCTCTGCAGAAAGCAGATGGAGGTCAAATCCGTGTGCCTTTCGCAAAAGGCGCTGGGGAATCGTGGCTCCCAGAATCTGCTTGAGCCAAGACTGCTCCGTCACGCCGATCACGATGTCCGTCACCCCGTTCGCGCGAGCGAACTCCAGTATGCCTTCGACCGGTTTCTCTGCCTTGATGTGCTGCACGTCGGCACCCAGGTCGCGGGCCATTTGTTGCGCATCGAAGAGATGTCGCTGGGTGGCGGCATCAATGCGGCTCGGGTTCTCGCGCGGCGTCTCCACATAGACGGCGTACCAGTGGACGTTCAGGCGGCCCGCCATGCGCGACGCCCGGCGCAAGAGCATGTGTGATCGTGGGGACCGCGACGATAGGCAGAGCATCAAGCGACCTCCGGTCACGCGCTGTCCGTTCTTCTGCTCGATTGCAGTCTTGCCGTCGCTTGCCTGCGTTCTCCCAATGGACTCGGCGACCTCGCGCAGAGCAAGTTCCCGCAGAGCTTCGAGATTCTCTGCCTGGAAGAAGTGTTTCAGTGCCCAGTCGATGCGATCCTCGGGATACACCTTTCCGGACTTGAGCCGTTCGAGCAGGTCGTCAGGTGGGAGATCGATGTTGACGATCTGGTCGGCGCGCCGAAGGAAAGAATCTGGCACCGTCTCGTGAACTGTGACCCCCGTCGCTTTCTTGACGATGTCGTTAAGGCTCTCGAGGTGCTGGATGTTGAACGCGCAGTATACGTGCACACCCGCGCGAAGCAGCTCGAGAATGTCCTCATACCGCTTCTTGTTCTTGCTTCCCGGCGCGTTGGTGTGCGCGACCTCATCGACGAGCGCAACCTCGGGCGCGCGCTCTTTGACCGCATCCACGTCGAGCTCGAACAGCTCGACACCCCGATACGCGATTTTGCGCAGCGGAACCTGCGGTAGTCCCTCCTTCAGCGCTGCAGTCTCTTCACGACCGTGCGTGTCGATCACGCCGATCACGACATCGACACCGCGCTTTTTGAGCTGATGAGCCTCTTGCAACATCCGATAGGTCTTGCCCACCCCAGCGGCCGGGCCGAGAAAGACCTTCAGCCGCCCCTGCCGCGAGCGGCGGACCAGCTCGAGAAATTCGTCGGATCGGACATGGGTGGCCGGCATGGATGGTCAACGTGCTACTGGCCCGAAGCTGCTGTCTAGGGCGATGTTCGTCTCGAGCACGTTGACCAACGTCGGCGACCAGGGGTTGGGAGCAGCGTGCTCGCGTATGAGCTCCTCGATCCGCGCCGTCGCGATCCCACGGGCGCCCGCGATGCGAGGAACCTGATAGAGCGCTCCGTCAAGCGAGATGTGAGGGTCCATTCCCGAGCCAGACGCCGCCACGAGCTCCCCGGGCACCGGATGGTCGGACGTCGCCGAAAGCTGCGTCACCGCGACCTTGGCACGCTCACTCAGGGCTGGATTGCTCGGGGCGAGGTTGCTGCCACCCGTGGCCGCCGCGTCGTAGTTGACGGCAGACGGTCGGGGCCACAGGTACTCCGGCCGCTCGAAGGCCTGGGCAATGAGCCGGCTTCCAACGACCTGACCCGAAGCGTCACGAATCAGGCTTCCCTCGGCGCGACCGGGAACGATGAGCTGCCCAAATGCGAGTGTTACGAGCGGATACAGCACCGCGCAAACGACAAGAGTCGAAAGCCAGGCACGCACACTGACGATTAGATCCTTCGACATGGTTCGATCCTTTCTATGCTGCCCCGAGCGCCGAGAGAACCAGGTCGATGGCCTTGATCCCGATGAACGGCAGCACCAGGCCGCCCAGGCCGTAAACGAGCAGGTTTCGCTGCAGCAGCTGATCCGCGCTTGCCGGCCGGTAGCGGACGCCCTTGAGGGCGACTGGAATGAGTGCAGGGA
>JBAVOF010000456.1:0-4152 GCA_049691835.1 Polyangiales bacterium | reverse complement strand
CCCTGCGACAGGTCCGGCGTCGCCGCCATCAGTTGCGCGGCATGCCAATAGCACAGAGCGCGCGTCTCTCCGTGAGCGGCGTCCCCGCGTTCGAGCAAGCGTTGGGAACGCTCGGAATGAGCGGAGCCGCGGATCAACGCCACGTCCAACGCCGCTCGGGCATAGTCGGAGTCCGGGTACCGGGCCACGGCATCGCGAAGTGCTTCCGTGGCCTGCGCGAAATCCTGGTTCGAAGAGGCCCGCCGCACTTCATGCGCGACGAAAGAAGGATCGTCCGGCGCGTGCCGCATGAACCATTCCGACATCTCGTTCACGGCGGATCGGTCGCCACGTCGCTCGTGAATGAGCAAGGCTTGCAAACGCGTTGCCCTATCGTCCGGCGACACTCGCAGCGCCGAATCGATGTATTGCCCGGCGGCATCGGCGTTGCCGAGGTGCGTGGCACTGCAGGCGGCCGCCTGACGCCACAATAGCGCCGCCATCGGCAGGCGCTCCGGCTCGGGCACCGACAGTCCCAACGGGTCGGTGGCTTCGCGGGTCTCCGCGGCTGCTTCGAGCAGGCGCGCCGACGCTGCGGCCGCTCGGAGAAACACTTCCCAACGGCCGTGCTCTGAAGCGATCCGAAGCTGAAGCGATCGCGCCTGCCACGCGAGCAGCTCGTATTCGCACGCGCGATCGAGCGCGTCGATCGCGGCGTCCGAGTGCCCGGCATCGACCTCGCTCAAGGCCAGGTCGATCCACAATGCCGCTCGCAGGCCCGGATGCAGCGTGCATTCAGCCTGGGTCCGAAGCGCAAGTCGGCGGGCTCTCTCGTCGCCCCGCGCGCCGGCCAACCATTCGAGGATGAGCGCTGGCACGAGTGGCGTGGGAGAGCGCGCCGTGGCCTCTTGCAAGAGGTCCACCCAATCGTCCGATCGAATGGCCAAGTCCACGAGCGCATCGGCGCTCAATGCCGGGCTTCGGACGCTTGCTGCGAGCTCGGAGCGAAGCGAGCTCACCGCCTGTTCGTTTTTCGATCGCTCGGCGATGCGGAGCTGGGCGATCAGTGCCGGCTGGAAGCCCGGAGCGGCCGTCTGAGCCTGCCGGTAGTGATCGATAGCCGCGGAGACTTGATCGAGCTCGTGCTCATAGAGCGAGCCCACCTGGTAGAGGATTGCCGCCCGTCTGGCTGGCTCAGGGTCGGCTTCAATCTCGCGGTGCAGGTTCGCAATGCGTAGCTCGACCGAGTCGACCTTGCGTTCGGACAACAGTGGACGCGGTGACGAGGCTTCGATCATCGGCCGCCCTGGGCTACGCGAGCGTCCAACCGCCGTCAATGACCATGACGTCGCCCGTCACATAGTCCGCTTCATCCGAAGCCAAGAACACGGCGCCTCCTGATATGTCTCGCGGTTGGCCAACTCGGCCCGCCGCAGTTCGATTGACGATGCTGGATCGAATCGCGTCGTTGTCCACCAACACCTGCGCAAACTTGGTTTCGATCAAGCCCGGGGCGATCGCGTTGACTCGAATGCCCGCCCCGCCGAGCTCCATAGCCAGCGTCCTCGTCATCGAGATCACCGCGGCCTTGGTCATGGCGTAAACACCTTGCATCGGTGCGGCCATCAATCCTGCCACGCTCGCGATGTTGACGACCGAGCCCTTTGCCCTTCGCTTCTGCAGGTGGCCCGCGACGAGCTGGATCATTCCGAAGTAGCCCTTCACGTTGACCTCGAAGGTCTTGTCCCAGGCGCCTCCGTCGATCGTGAGCATCGGACCGAAATGGGGGTTGGTTGCAGCGTTGTTCACGAGGATGTCCACCTGGCCGTAGGCGTTCAGTGCCAGGTCGAGCATGTTTTCACGCTGATCGGGCTGACCGACGTGGCAGGCGATGGGCATGGCCTCCCCGCCGTTCCCCTGGATCTCATCTGCCACCGCTTGCAAGCCGTCTAGCTTTCGAGAGACGAGAACGACCTTGGCTCCTTCTTCGGCCATGTGTGCGGCGATTGCCGCACCGATTCCCCGACTCGCTCCTGTGACGATCGCCACCTTGTCCCTCAGGCGCTCACCCATCCTGTCCCCTCCGTCGCTGGACAACGTATAGCGCTCCGCGGGGTGGTTTTGCCAGCGCGAACTGCATACGGCTTGCGCACCTCGGCTCCTCAGCAAGACTGGGCGCTCCTCGTTTCGCCCGAGAGGTCGCCCTGACGCTGTTCTACCCCATCGCCGCGGTCATCGCGGGCTTCGTCGCCGTGGTCTGGGGCGCCGATCGTTTCGTGTACGGGGCGGCTGGACTTGCCAGCAATCTGGGAGTCAGTCGCTTGGTGATAGGACTCACGATCGTCGCCTTCGGCACCTCGGCTCCCGAGATGTTGGTTTCTGGCATGGCTGCGCTGGCCGGCAGCCGCGAGATGGGGATCGGCAACGCCATCGGATCGAACGTGGTCAACGTCACCTTGGTCCTCGGCAGCGCCGCGCTCGTTCGTCCTCTCAGCGTGCATTCGCGCTTGCTCATCCGCGAGATCCCCGTGCTGTTCTTGGTCATGGCGGTCGCATGGGCGTTCCTTTGGGACGGTGAGCTCAGCCGAATCGAAGGCTTGCTCTTGTTTGCTGGGCTGTTCATTTTGGTCGCTTGGATCAGCACACAGAGCCGCAGGCAATCGATCGATGAGTCGGATCCCCTGACGCGAGGGGCGGAAGAACGCGGGATCCCCCAGGCGCTGCCGACCGCCAGGGCGGTGACCTGGTCGGCGCTGGGCTTGGTCTGTCTGCTGGCCGGCTCGCGAGCGTTGGTTTGGGGCGGGGTGGGCATGGCCCGCGCCCTCGGGGTCACCGAGCTCGTCGTAGGACTGACGCTCGTCGCGCTTGGGACTAGCTTGCCTGAGCTGGCCGCGTCGGTAGCCGCGGCGCGTCGAGGCGAGGACGACATCGCGGTCGGCAACGTGGTCGGCTCCAACATGTTCAATTTGCTAGGCGTGCTCGCGCTACCGGGCATCATCGCGCCAGGAACGGTGGATCGCGCCGTGATCGTTCGCGACTTTCCCATCATGGCGGGCGTGACGCTGCTGCTCGTGTTGATGGCGGTCAACGAGCGGAGTCACATCGGTCGCAAACGGGGACTGGCCCTCATCATCGTCTTCATTGGTTACTTCGTCACGCTCTTCTTGAATCCGTTCGGGCACCAATCTCCTGCCTAGAATTCGCGAAGCCATACGAGCGTCATGTTGTTGGCCGGCATCTCGACCCTCTCCCCGAGCTTGAAGCCCGTGCGTTTCGCCAGCTCGCAGAGATCGTCGATGTCACGAACGCCCCAACCCGCGTTCCGAGATCGAAGACTTTCGTCGAATGCAGCGTTGCTCGGGGCGGTGTGATGGCCGTGAAGTCGGTACGGTCCATATGTGATGAGCGGTGAGCCGGTGGTGAGCACCGCGCTCGCGCCGCGAAACAGCGCCTCCGTCGTTTCCCACGGTGAGATGTGGATCATGTTGATGCAGACCAACGCGTCGGCCTCCAGGACCGGCCATCGAGGCCACCGCACATCAAGCTCCAGCGGAGTCAGCAAGTTGTCCCGCGCGGTTTCCTCCGCCCAGGCCCCGATACTCTCCAGTCCTTCCGCAGATGCTTCGGTCGGTTGCCACCGAAGCGCCGGCAGGTGCTCGGCAAAATAAGCCGCATGCTGCCCGGATCCGCTCGCAAGCTCGACGACCAGGCCTCGCGCAGGAAGCACTCGTCGAAGCACGTCCAGGATCGGTCGGCGATTGCGCTCGGCCGCCGGTGCGAAAGCCTTTGCCATCCACATTGCATAGCTCATAAGTTCCGGTCATCGAACCGAGGCGACGGGATTGGGCGGGGAAAGTAGGCTGGGCGCTCGTCGTGCTGGTCTGCCTCTTGGCGCCATGGCTGACGCGCGCTTTGCTCTTGGCGGAAAAGCCCCTCGCGCTCGCGCCCGTCGATCTCCGGGGCGTGTTGGCCGACGCTTCGGTGGCGCTGCTGGTCGTAGGGGTCGCCGGCGCGCTCTTAGCGACCGGCCGCTGGTGGAGCCGTGCGCTCGGGGCCTCGATGATCGTCGCCTTCATCGTGCTTACCTTTGCGATGTACGAATTCGTCTCGGCGTTCGACTCTCTGTATGCCTTCAGTCATGCCGCTTTCTTGCTTGATTCGACATTCTTCGGA
>JBAVOF010000455.1:0-3077 GCA_049691835.1 Polyangiales bacterium | reverse complement strand
GAAAGAGGATGAAGAACGGCTGGAAGAACTCGGCGCCCTGGGTCTACGACGTCGATCCGGAGAAGATCATCATCGAGGAAGGCGCTTCCCAGAAGATGAGGTGACAAGCCTCGGCGCCCACAGGCAGGTAGCGACGCGGGGTGCCTGGGGCGGCAAAGCGAGACAGCTTGTCACCACTCCTCTCCAATAAGCTCCACGGAGGTTTGAAACAGCATGGACTCCATTCCTACTTCGATCGTCTTTGTCGCAACGGTGATCTTGGTGCTCGTAAGCATCGACGCGGGATATCGGCTGGGGCGAAACGCCCGACGAAGGTCGGAGGATGAGAAGGAATCGCCGGTCTCCGCCATTTCGGGCACCATCTTAGGCCTGCTGGCATTCATTCTGGCGTTCACGTTTGGGATCGTCTCCGCCCGGTATGACGCCCGAAAGGAGCTCGTGCGCGATGAGGCCAACGCCATTCGTACGGCCTATTCGCGCTCCGAATTCCTACCGGAGCCGGACCGCGCCGTCGCCGCCGGGCTCCTCAAAGAGTACGTGGACGACCGCCTGGCCGCGGTCCAGGTTGCGCGCCTTGCGAAGATCCCAGCTCTGATGGTCGAGTCCGACCGAATCCAGCGCGAGCTGTGGGACATGGCGGTCGTCAACGCCCGCAAGGACATGAACTCGGATGTGGCCGCTCTCTATGTGGAGGCGCTCAACGAAGTCACGAACCTCCATTGGATGCGGGTGGCCATCGGGGTGCAGATGCGGATCCCCCTCGCGATGTGGCTGGTCCTCTACGCGCTCGTCGTTCTCGGCATGATGGGGGTCGGATACCAGACGGCCATTGCGGGCTCGAGGAGAACATCGGCCGTACTGATCCTGGCGCTCTCATTCTCCCTGGTGATGGCGCTAATTGGTGAGCTCGATCGCCCCCAGAGCGGCATGATCACCGTGACGCAACAGCCATTGGAGGACCTTCAAGTCTGGATGAAGGCGGGTCCCGACACCCCTTGAAGCCGGATAGGATTCAATCGAGGGGCTACACGCGAGCTTAAGCACACAGTTAGCTACTCGAGCCGGTCACGGCGGGATCTGCGTCGTCAGGCCCGTCCTGGCGCAGCCACGCGGTGAAAAGCTGATAGAAGATCGCGAGAAGCACCGGACCCACGAAGAAGCCGATCATGCCGGCGCGGATCATGCCTCCGATGGCTCCGGCGAGGACGATCAACATGGGCACCGCCAGACCTCGACCCAGCAGGAGCATCTTGAAAAATGGGTCGCTTGCGCTCACCACCACGCTCCATACCGTGAACAAAACGGAAACCCAGATGCTTTCATTGTGGGCAAATACCCAGGGGATGATCGGTCCGAGAATGAGGATCGGTGGGAGCTGGACGACGGCGAGCATCATCACCAGTAGAGCCCAGAGGCCGACGAACGGGACACGCGCCATGGCAAGCCCTGCGGCCGCAAGCAACGCCTGAATCAGAGCCACCAAGACGACGCCCTTCACGACACTGCGAATGGTCGCGACGGACAGGTCCAACATCGGAGGACCGCGGTCGCCGCCTAGTTTCGTGGCAATGCTCCGTGCGGCCCGAGCACTGGCGTCGGCGTTGATCATGAGGACCCCGGCAATGATGATGGCAAGGACAGTTTGCCCGAGCGCGCCCGCCAGATCGCCCGCACCCGACATGATCTTTCGCGCCAGGCTTCGGATTTGAGGCTGGAACTTCTGGGCAGTGTTCTGAAGATCTACAGAGGCGTTCTGCCAGATCTCGTAGACACGCTCCCCGATGACGGGCCAGTCTTTTACCTCATCCGTAGGGGCAGGGATCACTAGGGTCCCTGCTTCGGCCTGCTGACGGGCAACCACCACCGCATCAACCAGGGAGCTCGTGAGCAGCCCAACGGGTACGAGGACGACTGCAAGCGATAGGACGATGAAGAACGTGCCAGCGAGCTTCCGTCGGCCGCCAACCACGTTCCGAATCGCCCCATAGAGAGGGTAGAACGTGACTGCAAGGACGATCGCCCAGAGCACGACCATCACAAACGGACTGAACATCCAAAAGGCGCCCAGGACGATGAACGCGATCACCGCCAGATGGATGGCCACCTCGAGCGCCCGCGCTAGATAGTCTGCTTCGGCCGGAGACTTCATCGGTAGCAGATACAAACTCCCTTTGGGGGGGTGCGGCAAGTCGACCCCAGTCGAAAGCCAATAACGGAAACGGAGGAGCGGCCGTTACCCGTTTGAATTGAGCCATTCGCCGCGCTGTTCAGCTGCAGCCTTGTGCTCATCCGGCTTGCGGTTCCTGCTGATCCGACCGAAGGTGGCGAATGGCTTGGTGCCCGAGCGGGCAGCGTCTCTTTGGCGCTAAGTCTCGTTCCTTTCGCGGGCATTGCGTTTCTATGGTTCATGGGTGTCATCCGTGATCGCATTGGTTCCGCGGAGGATCAGTTTCTTTCGACCGTGTTCGTCGGCAGCGGTCTGTTGTTCCTGGCTCTGACGTTTGTCTCCGCCGGGCTCGCGGGAGGCGTCCTCGGAGCTTACGCGGAAGAACCCAACAGCCTGATTGCGAGCGGCGTATATGCATTCGTTCGGGCCGCGACCTTCCGCATCACCAACGTCTACCAGGTCAAGATGGCGGGCGTGCTCATGCTCTCGTTGAGCACCATCTGGGTTCGTACGCGAGTGCTGCCGCGTTGGCTGGCGTTTCTCACCTACGCGCTAGCACTCGGGATGTTGCTGGGTATTGCATCGAGCCTGTGGGTCACGTTGATTTTTCCCGCATGGGTCTGCGCAGTGAGCGTCTACTTTCTGTTGTATCCGGGCAGATCATCCTGACGACACCCGGCCCGCTTGCCGACTCCCAGTGCTTGCTGTGGGTCTAGAAGGCCAAAGAGCTGAATGAGCTTGGCCGCGAACCCGGTCCAGCCAGTCTGGTGGCTCGCGCCGAGGGCCATGATGGTCAAGTCCGAGAATCGCTCAACGAAGTCACCAACGTCCACTGGATGCGGGTTGCGATCGGGCTGCAGATGCGGTTTCCCACAGGACCTCCGCGTCTGGATGGACGGCGGGCTTGGAA
>JBAVOF010000454.1:0-15742 GCA_049691835.1 Polyangiales bacterium | reverse complement strand
ACACAAACCGCATGAACAAAGACTTATTTATTCTCATGGCTCAATCACCCTATCTCCACCCGTGATGGACGTGGCGAGTTTCTACAATTCCCCGCGAAAATCAAAGGATTGTCGTTGAAAAACGCTTTCAACAACAGCACTAGATCAGCGCCTTTGACCGCGCGCAAAATCTGCGTGAACAAACCAATAGTGCGCCCGAATTTTGCACAGCCTGCGGAAACCATTTGGGAACTCTCTTCTCCCGAATCGCACTGCAAGCGCAGTACCAAATCTGCCGGTCTAATTGCGTGTTGTCTGCTGCGCATCGACGACCGTGCGTAGCGCACCGACGCACGCTCGATCGACCAGGCTGCGCATCGTGTACATCTGCTCAGCGCCAAGTCCTTGTCCGATCAAGGTTGCTCCATAGACGAATCCAAACAGCGCGATGGCGGCTGGCACGATCAGCAAAGACCACGGAGTTTGGCCAAGCGTGTACTGCACGATGCCGTACGAAAGCCCGCCGAGGGCAGCGAGCGCCAGCAAAATATAGACCGCCATGAACATCGTCCAAACGTTCGGATGCGGGGAAAAGCGGCCTCGAATCGCCGAGCCGTCTGGCTCATCTTCGACTTCGAGATTGAGATAAGGTGACCAAAACGTACGCTCTGCGTCGCCCATCTGCACCACCGCGTGCTTGCGAAACACCTGACCACGCAAGCAACCGTGCTGCTCGTCGAGTGCGCCTCGTAGAGCGTTGAGCCAGATCTCCCGGGCGATTGGAAGTTGCAGCGCGAACCGTGGCCGCATGCGTGGAGGCGCCATCCTGGAGAGGATACCGAACTTCAACGCCGGACCACGCGCGAAAAAAATGCGCCTGCGATGAGCGGCTAGAGCGCGCGGTCGGCCTTGGCAGCGAAGTAGAAATCGCTCTCGGTCAGGCCTTTGATCTTATGGGTCCAGATCTCGACGGTGCACTTCCCCCAGGCGACATGGAGGTCGGGATGATGGTTCTGCGCCTCTGCGATCTCGCCAACGCGATTGGCGAACGCCATCGCCTCCACGAAGTTCGAGAACTCGTAGGTGCGCTCCAGATGACCCTCGCCGTTGAGCGTCCAGCCCTCGTCGAGCTCGCGCAGCAGGTCCATGGCTCTGGCTCGTTCCATCGGCGGAACGCCCCCTTTGCAAGGCACACAGGCTTGGTCGGCTAGGCTCATGATGTCTCCTTCTGGGTCGCAGCGAATATGGGGCGTCCCGGCGCGGGCGGAAGCTGGGAAGGGCGCATGAAAGGACGTTTTTCGATCTCGACTTGCCGATCCAGAAAGAAGTCTTCGAAACGGAGCTTGGTGGTGGTCCGAAGCTGCTCAGCGACGACCTCGGCCGTGCTGGTGTCGAGGCGCATGCCCTGCTCGGCCAGGTCTCCGCGGAGTCGATGGCAGAGCTGATCGATACGCCGGAGCGCCGACAGGTACGCCCCTCTCCAAATTTCGAGATAGGGCCGGTGGTCCATCGGGTTTGTCGAGAGCAAGCGGCGCAATGTATTGGACGGCAGAAAGGTGTACGAGCTCACCTCGGGGTGCTTGCGGAGGGTGGCGTCGCGTGCGCGTTCGAAGCGAGTGAACGAAATGGTCCGGATGTCTTGATCGATGTTGTAGAGGACGCCCCGCCGGTGCGCGACGCCCGGGAGCTTCGACACGTAGGGCACGAAGGGGTCCAAGGTGAAGACGAGCGTCGCACCGCGACTGATCGCCTCGACGAAGTTGGAGGTTCGCGTAATCGCGCCGTCCTCGTAGTAGCGACCTTCGATCGGAACCGACGAAAAGGCCGGATTCACGCTGAGCGAGGCTTGGACTGCCTTGCTGATCGGAACGTGCTCGTAGCCCTCCGATCCGAACAGGACGTGCGATCGAGCGTCCTGATCGGAGGCCCCGATGTAAAGCTCCAAGGGAAGCTCGCGGAAATCGTTGGTGCTGCCGGACAGGTCGAGGATTCGGCGTATTATCACCTCGAATTCCGCAGAGTGAAACGGCGCCCCGACCAGGCTCGTGTATTCGAGAAACAGCTTCTCTGCGGTGTCACCACCGCGGCCCCGCAAGGTGTCCCAGAACGCACGGAACCCCGTCTGCGCCGCACTGCTCATCCGCCAGCGCAGGTCTTCGTGGTTGAAGTGCGAAAGCCGCAAAAGGCTCAATGACAACGGCGGGACGCGTCCGCCCGGCGCACCGGCGATGGCAGCCATCAGCTCATCCGGCGTGTAGCCGACCGAGAGAAGACTCGTCACCACCGCGCCAGCGCTGATGCCAAACATCATGTCGAAGTCGTTTACCCCGCAATTGATGAGGCAATCGTCGAGGCACTTGAGCACGCCCATCTCGAAGTAGATGCCGGTGATGCCTCCGCCCGCTGCGCAAATGGCCGTCTTGCCGATCCGGCGCGAGCTGGTGAGCTCGACGGCGGTTTGGAGCACACGCTGCGCAAAAGACCCGTCGCTAGACCAGGCGGGGACGTCCGGCCGGAAGTCTTGTCTCAGCACGTATCGGACTCCGACCGCGCCGAGCTCGATGATCAGGTCGTCGAGCCGGTTCGAATCCGGACCGGAAATCATCACCACGATGCGATGAAAGCCGTAGCGCTGCTCGACATCGTCGTCGTGATCGAGGGCCCGCAACAGCTGCCGAATCTCGGCCACTCGATTTTCGAAATTCTCACACCAGCGCAAATCGACCAGCAGGAGGTTCACGTAAGCAGCTCGGAGCGTGTCGGTGGCGCTCACCGTATCCCAGACCGGCACCAGCTCGATTTCGTGGCCGCGCGAATGGAGCAGGGGATAGATCTCCGAACGTACTCGCTCAGTGCTCGGAGCGGCGCTCATGTCCCGGACGAGCGCCTCGAAACACTGCAGACCGGAGCCGACGTACAGCAGGCGTTTCCGCTTGCTGCCAGGCTCATATTGACAGGGGACGTCGCGAGGCATGGATGTGGACTCAGCGCCTAGGGGTAGAGATCTGGCGTTGGGGACGCCTCAGAAGTACTTGATGCTGAGGTCGATGAGGGTTTGCTTGAGCGTGGTGAATGGCGCCCTCATCAGCTCGACCGCACTGAGCGGGGACCACTGTTTGAAGATGCCACGTGGATTTGAAAACGCTTCAAAGCCGAAAAAGCCGTGGCCCTTGCCGATGCCGCTGTGGTTGGAGCCACCAAACGGAAGATTGTGCTGGAAGAAATGCACGGCACTGTGATTGATGCATGTGCCGCCAGCCCGGGTGTTCTCGATGATCCTGCTGATGTTGCTCCGACTCTGACTGTAGATGTAGAGAGCCAGCGGCTTATCCTTCGCGTTGATCGCCGCGATCGGCTCGTCCAAGGACTTGTAGGTGTAGACGGGCAGCACGGGCCCGAAAATCTCCTCGGTCATCACGGCTGAGCTCGGGTCGACGTCCGTCAGCACGGTCGGCTCGATGTAGTCTTCACTGCCCTCGGTGCTGCCACCGTATGCGACCGTCGCGCCCCGTTGCTTGGCGTCCTCGATGTAGCCGGAAACCCTTTCATAGTGCCGGTGATTGACGATTCGCGCATAGGCATCGGACCGGCGCGCATCCCGGCCATACGAGAGCTCGATATTCTCTCTGAGCTTCAGAAGCAGCTCGTCCTTCTTGCTCTCGTGGACGAAAAGATAGTCGGGCGCGAGGCAAATCTGGCCGTTGTTGGTGAACTTCGCCCATGCAATACGGCGGGCCGCGGCCTCGATGCTCGCCGTCTCGTCGACGATGGTCGGTGACTTGCCACCCAACTCGAGTGTAACCGACGCGAGATGCTTTGCCGCGGCTTCCATCACGACTTTCCCGATCGCTGGAGCACCGGTGAAAAAGATATGGTTGAACGGAAGGTCCAGCAGGGCGGTCGAAGTCTTGATGCCGCCTTCGACAACGGCGACTTCGCTCTCGTCGAACACTTCTTCGATGATGCGTTTGGAGATCGCGGAGGCGTGGGGGGTGTGCTCCGAGGGCTTGATCATGACGCAGTTGCCCGCGGCCAGCGCACTCACGAGCGGTCCGAAGGTCAGGTTGATGGGAAAGTTCCACGGCGCGATGATCAAGGCGACGCCCTTGGGCTCGTAGTGGATGTGCGAGCTCGTTCCGAACATCGATAGCGGCGTCTTGACTCGATGCGGGCGCATCCATTTCGAAATGTGGCGACTCGTGTGCTTGATTTCGCTGGTGACGGGAAAGATCTCCGTCAAATCGACCTCGCTCGGATGCTTTCGAAAGTCGGCATAGAGGGCGTCGCGAATCTCTTGCTTGTGCGCGAGGAGCGCGTCGTGGAGACGCTTCAGCTTCTGCTTGCGTTCACGAGCGGTCGTCTTGGCGACGGTATACTGATGCGTCAGCTGGAGCTTGAAGATACGCTCGATCTCAGCGGCATTGGCCTCAATCCCAGGGACAATTGCCGAGGTTTCGCGTGAGCCGTTGGTGTGTGCTTCGGCGCGGGGCTGAGGTGTGGGCTGGGACATGTGATGACCTTCGGCGGTTGGGGGCCCCATTTGTTGGGGGACGAAATTCAAGCTCAGAAACGAGCATGGATAGGCGCGGATTGCCTTGTCAAGCGGTGACCTCCGCGGCAATTTGTTCCGAGACTTCCCAGAGCTTGGCGGCCATGGCTTCATCGCGGCCATGTGCGCTCGAGACCGAGACGTTGCAGTCCGCGAAGTACTGGCCCGTCACCCCATCGAGGCTTGGATGAACGGCGACGTAGCACGTGGTGGCAGCGCCTTCCGGAATGCTCTTCAGCAGAAGCGGAGCGCCGATGGAAAGGGCGAGCTTCGCGATGGGATTCATGCTTCGCGCGAGATTGGTATGAATGACGCCGGGATGCAGGCTGTTGGCGGTCTTCCCAGAGCCCGCCAAGCGCTTCGCCAGGTGATTGGCAAACAGTAGATTCGCCAACTTGGATTGTCCGTAGCTCGCCCACGGACGGTATTGGCGCTCGCCACTGAGATTGTCGAACTGAATACCTTCACGCGGCGCGCCCTTGTGAGCGTCGCTGCTCAAGACGACGACGCGCCCCTGATTGGCGAGGGTATCGAGCAGTGCGGTGACCAAGATGAAGTGGCCGATGTGGTTCGTGAAAAACTGAAGCTCATAGCCGTGCTTCTGTTCGAGCCGGGGGGGCGCCATGATCCCCGCGTTGCAGATGATTGCATCCAACGGACGGCCCATCTCGGCCACTCGCGCAGCACAGGCCTGAACCGAAGACGGCTCGGAAAGCTCGCACGCCACGGGTGTGGTCTGACCATCCACCGCGCTGCAAGCGTCCTGCGCTTTGTCGACCGTCCGCGCGGCCGCAATCACGTGAGCGCCTCGCTTCGCGAGGACGCGAAGCGTCTCCTTTCCGATTCCGGAGTTACAACCCGTCAAGAGAATCGTCCGTCCGCTCAGGTCGAGCCCCTGGGTCACATCCTCCGCGGTGCTCCCGTACCCGAAGCCGCTCGGACCGTTGCCTTTGAACATCGCCAACAGAGACATGGATCCAACCTTTCGTAGGAGCCGCGACCTGTCTCTAGAGCTCGCTAGAGGCCTGTACAGGCGTTGACGTCGATACAGTACCTGAGCGCGCACTGGGCGCACTCCGCAGAGCCGGAGTTGGGCGGCAGGCACGGAGCGACGCAGTACGCGGTCGAGCAGGCCGCGATGGAGCCGTAGCAGCCGGTGCAGGCCGCGGAGAGTCCGGTTTGCTCAGAGATACAAGTCGCAATGCATGCCCCGAGAGCATTGCGCGTCGCCTCGGAGTTGCTCCCGAGCACCGAGACGATCTCGGCCCCGCAGCTCGTGAGTGGGCAGTCACCGGCGATCATCCCGACGACCGCGGCTCCACTCTGGTCCGGGGTGGCGATTGCCTCCAGCGCCGCTTGATCGGCATCGTTCACGCATTGGTCCAACGGCGTCGGCACGCCTCCGCCTCCACCCGTCCCGCCGCTTCCTCCCGTCCCTCCGGGCTCGCTCGCTGTCACGATGAAGGCCTGTATGCCGCGAAGCTGGAATACGGTGCTGAATGACTGGCAGAGACCGGTGTCGGGGTCGTAGTTCCCGTCCGCGAACTCTGCCATGGCGGCCTCGAACTGCTCGATCGTGAAGTTCGCGGCGTTGCCGTTGTCCGTGGTGGGCTTGCCGATGATGTCGCGGATGTTCGCAACGTCCCAGTAGCCGGACACAATTCCCTCGAACGTGTCGTCTCCGAGCTCTAGGCGAAGCCAGCTATCATGAAGGGTGAGCTCGTCCTGCACGATCATGATGTCGACTGGAAAGCGGAGGTCGAGTGGACCCGCGATCAGGACTCCATCGACGACGGCGCCCTGCACCTCGCCGCTATGAAATCGCGCATCCCGATGGATACCCAGAGTCGCCCCCACCAGAACGGAGCTATCGGTGCCGAGCGCTGGCGCGTCCTCGCTGCCATAGAGCTGTACTACGACGTCGTCGTCATTGAGCGGGTGGTCGAGGCCCTGGACTTGGAGCAGGATCGTCATCGACCCGTTCTTGACTGCGCCTCGGATCACGCCGTCTACGAGCTGCCCCTTCCGAAAGCCGCCGAATACGTATTTCCCATCTTCGCGGACGTCCTCGTTGTCGATGATTCGAAGGAAGCTGTAGTCGATCCCTGCTTCGCCGCTGAGGCCAGTCGAGTCGTCGTGTGCGCACTCGCCCGGTTCAGGGGAGTCGCTGCGCGAGACGCGGCCGTCCAAATCGAAGCCAAGGAGGCCGGCGTCGGGATCGTCTGGGTAGTAGAAGCCAAACGAGGTCGTCACGAAACCGAGGCCGGGGAGCACCATCGAGCCGCCGGTGCCTCCGGTGCCTTCTCGGCCCCCGGTGCCCGCGGCGCCATCCGAGGTGCCGCCACAACCGCACAAGATGACGCCGAGGACCGTGATGGTCAGAAGGAGTCGAACACTGCCCTTGGTGGTTGTCATCACGGCTCGCTAGTCGAGATTATCACAGGTCATGCTGCTATTGCTGGGCACCGGAGTGATCGCGGTGAAACCGTTGAAGAAGGCCTCGATGTCGTCACGCGGGTTCTCCAAGCTCGATTCGCAATCCTGCTTATCGAGGAGACCGAGCCCCGGGGGTATTTCGGTGGCAAGCGGCACCTCGACGGCGCCTCGGATAGAGCCGGGATCGCAGGTTGGAATATTGATGCTGGTGATGAATTCGAGCGACACTTCGCCCTCCAGGAGCGCGGCCCGATTTGCCCGCAGCCAGGTGACGACGGCATCGACGCCGGCCGCGTAATCGTACGGAGGGCCGTTGCCCTGCGAGGAAGCGAGCGCGGGCACCCCTGAGCAGGCGGCGGTCTTGGCTGCACCCACGGTTCCCGAAATCTGGGAAAGCAGGCCGCCGCTCCAATCGCCGACGTTCTGCCCGGCGTTGATCCCGGAGAGCACGACGTGCGGCGGCGCATCGGGGTAGAGGTTCTCGAGCGCGTAGAGAACCGAATCCGCGGGATAGCCCATCACCGCGGTCGCCGGGTAGCCGCTCGCCGTCGTCGTCGCCGTGGCTTGCAGGGGCGGCGGTGTCGGAGTCGTGTTGTCGCCGCTTCCGCTCTGGTTCGCGGCGGGAGCGGAGACGATGATCTCGTTCTTGGGATTGGTACGGAGCGCTTGCACCATCGCGTCGATCCCCTCTGCTCCCACGCCGTCGTCGTTCGTGACGAGAATGCGGAGCACGGCATCGCCGGTCCCTCCAGATCCGCCCGCGTCATCGCCGCAGCCAAGAGCGGAGATGGCCATCCCAAGAGCCCCGAATAAACACGCCTGAAACCGGTTCGTTCCGACCATTCGCGCGATACTAGGAACAAGGTTCCCGCAGCGCAATGGGCCTCGGGTTGCGTCCCCAAGCGAGCCCAACCTGTGCCGAATCGCATCTCCTCGACCAGCTTGGCCATTGCAAGGGTAGCGGGCGGAACCTAGAAACTGGTCGTGCCGTTGACCGAGTTTGCGAACGGTGTGTGGATTGCGAGCGCTCCGCAGAAACTCTACGGGTGGCAGCTCGGCGCCCGCATGACGGTTCTCCGCCTCGCAGATGAAAGCCTGCTGATTCACTCTCCAATCGCCCTCGACGATCGGTTGCAGGGCCAGATTCGCGCGCTCGGGCCGGTCAGCCACCTCGTGGCGCCGAGCCTCTTTCACCATCTCTATCTCCGAGACGCAGCGACCACGTTCCCCGACGCCAAGGTGCATGGCCCCGCTGGGCTTCGAAAGAAGCGCCCAGATCTGCGGCTAGACGCAATTCTCGGGACGCAGAGTGAACCCGACTGGCGCGATGACGTGGAGACCCTTGCAGTCGGAGGGACACTTCTGGACGAAACGCTGTTCTGGCACAAGCCGAGCGGCACGCTGGTGAGCGCCGACTTGATCGAAAACTTCGAGACTGCCGACGACTGGTGGACGCGCGCGTATCTCAAGCTCGCAGGCATTGACGGCAGGATCGGCTTGAGCCGGTTCCTGCGGCTGGCGTTTCGCGACCGCAAGGACGCCCGTCGGAGCATCGACCAGGTTTTGCAGTGGGACTTCGACCGAATCGTGTTGGCGCATGGCAAACCAATCGAATCCGATGGACTGGAGCTGCTGCGCGAGACCTACACTTGGCTCCGGGGTTAGCCCTAAGAAACAAGAAGGAAACAGGCTTTGGCGGCGTCGTTGCTCAGAGGCCCCGGTCACGCTAAAACGCCTCGAAATTCATGAATCCAAAAGCAAAGCTCCACTACGACGACAAGACGTACGAAATGCCCATCGTCGAAGGAACGTACGCTGAGCGCGCGTTCGACATCCGCAACCTGCGCAAAGACACGGGCCTCATCACGCTCGATTCCGGTTACATGAACACGGGCGCGACGAAAAGTCAGATCACCTACATCGATGGCGAAGCAGGGATCCTCCTGTATCGCGGCTATCCGATCGAACAGTTGGCGGAGGAATCCACCTTCGTCGAGACGAGCTATCTACTCATCTACGGCGAGCTTCCCACGCCGACGCAACTCAAAGAATTTTCGACCCTGCTGACGTATCACAGCATGTTGCACGAGGACATGCGGCACCTCTTCGACGGATTCCCATCGAACGCCCATCCGATGGCGATTCTGTCCTCGATGGTGAGCGCGCTCTCTGCATATTACCCGGACAGCATCGAGCCAGACACATCCAACCATCATCACATCGCCCGCCTTTTGTCGAAGCTCCGGACGATCGCCGCGTTCAGCTACCAGAAGCAGCAGGGCAAACCGGTCGCGTACCCACGCAATGAGTTGACGTATTGCGCGAACTTCCTGCACATGATGTTCTCGCATCCGGCGGAGCCGAAGTACCAACCCGATCCCGAGCTGGTGAAGGCGCTCAACGTGCTTCTGATCCTGCACGCCGACCACGAACAGAACTGTTCGACCTCGACTGTACGGCTGGTGGGCTCGAGCAGGGCGAACCTATACGCAGCGATCAGCGCTGGGATTTCCGCTCTTTGGGGACCGCTTCATGGCGGGGCGAACCAAGCGGTGATCGAGATGCTCAAAGAGATTCGCGACGAGGGCGGTGACAGCACCGCGTTCATGCGTCAGGTGAAAAACCGCGAGCGCCGGCTGATGGGCTTTGGTCACCGCGTCTACAAGAACTTCGACCCCCGCGCCACGATTCTGAAACAGTACGCGGATCGCCTGCTTCACCATCTCAATCTCGAAGACGAGCTCTTCGACATCGCGCGTCAGCTCGAAGAAGTCGCATTGTCCGACGAGTTCTTCATCGAACGGAAGCTCTATCCGAACGTGGATTTCTATAGCGGCATCCTCTATCGCGCGATGGGCATCCCGACCGAGATGTTCACGGTGATGTTCGCCATCGGGCGCACCCCAGGCTGGATCGCGCACTGGAAAGAGATGATGGAGGATCCCGACCTTCGCATCGGCCGTCCACGGCAAATCTACACTGGCGCCAGAGCTCGCGATTACGTGCCAATGGCACGACGCTGACCTGCAAGGGGTCACCGGCCCCGGTCCCCCACGCGGTGCGCTGCGCGACCGCTACGGCATGTTGAAGACGTAGCTTTTCTCTTCGACGCGGCGACTGATGCGCCATCCGGCTTCAGTGCGCCTGTATTCGTCGATGTACCAGAGTCCGCACATGAAAATGTGCGTCTTGCCACCAGGCATCGCCATCTCCTGGGGGTTGAAGCACATGACGCGGCCCTTGCCCGTGTCGCCATCGACGCTGATCTGCGCATTGGCGTTGAGATGCTGGTGGTTGGGAAACATCCCCATGACCTGGTGCAAGAAAGCGATGATCGCATCTCGACCGCCGGCAGGCGCCCCGAACGCGCTGTAATCGATGTGAGCGTCTTCGGTGAACACCTGGCGAAGGTCGTCGAATCTCTTCTCGTCGATGATCGCGGAGTAGTTGTAGATCAAGTCCTGAATCTCCAAACGATCGGATATCTCTTGTAGGGATAGTGTCATGCCTTCTCCTTCATGCCGTTCGGGATGCGTATCGATGATAGTGCATGTTATAGTCAAACCAACCGGGCAGGCGGCGATGCGAGCGCTTCTCTTCGACCTCGACGGTGTGTTTTATCAGGGTGAGCGTGTCATCGATGGCGCGGTTGCAACGCTGCGATGGTGCGCACGGCGGGAAATCCCGTACCTCTTCGTGACGAACACGAGCTCGAAGCCGAGGGGCGCTCTCGTCGATCGGCTCGCAAGCATGGGATTGGCCGTGACCCCCGAGGAGATCTTTGCTCCGGCGATCGCGGCGAACAGTTATCTTGCCGCGCATCATGCTACCCCCGCGGCGCTATTCGTCCGAGACTCTGTTCGCCAGGAATTCGAGGGGATCGAGGTCCTGAGCGATACGGCCGAGCAGGGCGCCGGCAGCGTCGTCATCGGGGACATCGGTGAAGCGTGGACTTTCGCCACGCTCAATCGGGCGTTCCGCCTTCTGATGACGGAGCCGCAGCCGGTCTTGATCGCACTCGGGATGTCGCGATACGCGCGCAGCAAGGATGGACTCGTCTTGGACGTAGCACCATTCGTCAAGGCGCTGGAGCACGCGGCCGATTGCGAGGCCGTGGTGATGGGCAAACCAGCAATCGAGTTCTTCGACGCTGCGCTTGGCAAGCTCGGAGCAACTGCCCCGCAAACGGTGATGATCGGCGACGACGTTCGAAGCGACGTCGCTGGCGCCCAGGCCGCTGGGCTGGTGGGGATCTTGGTTCGGACCGGTAAATTCCGCCAGGCCGACCTCGAAGGCGACGTCAGGCCGGATGCGGTCTTGGATTCGGTGGCCGACTTGCCGCGATGGTGGGAGAATCGAGCGTCATGATGAGCGAGCACTTCGAATCGGGCTTGAGAGCAGACGAGCTGCCTCGTGCGACCCTAGTCGGCCTATGGAATCGGACGGTTCAAGCGCACGGGCGGCTGCGTGAGACCTGGTTTTCAGCGGTTACGGATCGGTACGACCGGGATCTGGCCGAGGCGGTGACACTCAGGGGCTGGCCGCTCGTGCAGACCGGCGCGACGGCTATCCAGCTCTTCTTCGATGATCTTCGCTTCATCGTGGCGGCAACCGAGTTGAAGCCCGAGATGCTGACAGTCGCCGAGCGCGATCAGGCGGAAACCCCGGAGGAGCTGTCTGGGAACCGCGCGTGGTTTCAGCTCCTGGTCGCGGCCGCTCGGCCGAGGGCTCGCAAGGCAGAGCCCGGGTCTCGGCAGCCAGCCTGGGTTGGCGGCCCGGGCAGGGTTCGCGGATTTGCGCGGGGTAAAGGAGTCGACCTCGGATTCGCGCTCCTGCTGAAGGCCTGGCAGACCTCTCAGGGGACACGTGCCTCCGAGATCGATACCGACGCCTTCCAGCAAAAAGTGTCGACCGTCTACGACGAAAAGACGTTGGCCCTTCTCTGGAACTACGCGGCTCTGGCCTATATGCTCGTCACCGATCGTTGGTACACCGGCATCCGAAAACGCTATGGCGCGAAGGCGGCGCAGCAATTGGAAAAAGAGGTATGGATCGATCGCGGTGCTGCCGAGCATGACCTGCGGATCGGCCAGGAAGCGATGGGCATCCGGGGCAACGACGTCGAAAGCCTGCTGAGAAGCTTCCAATTCGCGCCGGGCGAGGTCGGAATTCTCGATGTCGAGTTCGAGCTCATCGATCAGAATCACGGGATCCTGACGCACCATGCCTGTCCTGCGCTCGATCGCTTCGAGCACTATGACGAGGGCCGGCGGAAACACTGCTGCGAGATCTGCCTCGCGGGCATGCCCATCTCCGGTGAGATGCTCAACCCAAGCATCGAATGCACACCATTGAAGCTGCCGCCGCGCGTCGATTCGAACGATATCGCATGCCGATGGGAGTACCGGCTCCGCGATCAATCTTGAGCAGCCGACCACGCGGCGCCCCGGGGAATGCCCTTTCAGGAAGAAACCTCGCCGCGACCGGCGAAGAGACGCTAGACTCGCCTCCATTGTCATGAGCAGACGTATGGCCCGAATCTGGCTCGTTGTGTTCTTGGTCAGCGTCGTAAGCACTCTGTCCGCCCAGACGGACGCGCAGGACAAGACGGTCGCAGATGGCCTGAACGAGCCCGATGACTTCGATGCGGAGATGGCTGAGGCCGCCGCCAGCGCGGACCTCGACGAGATCGCGGCGGCCATGTTCGGCCGCGCGTATCCGGTGCGCTTCGCGCGAAGGCCTTTGGTCCTGAATCAGGGGATGGTGCGTGCGGATAGTCGACTTACGCTCAGGGGTCTGAGCGGCTCCGGCACGTTTTCCGCTTTGGATCTCGGGGGTGCGGTGAGCCCGGTGAAGAACCTGGAGCTCGGGCTCAGCACCGAGCTCACCGGCGCCATTCCCGCGCCGGGGGGCATTGGGCTGATCAGCGTCATCTTCTCACCGGAGGTCAGCTACGGCGACATTCCTATCTATGCCCGCTACCAGTTTCACGAGGGCAAATCTCTTCTCGCCGCCGTCGACCTGGTGTTGGTGTTGCCGACCAACACAGATCTGACGATCACGGCTGGAATTCCTGGGCGAGTTCTGGAGCTCTTTGGCCTGTTCACGCTCGACATGGACTTCAACGTTCGGTACCGAAACGGAGACGCATTTGCCGCCTACGTTTCAGACCCTTCGAAGGCCACCTTCGACTTCACCTTCTCCGGCGCAAGCATCACCAACATCACTGACCATGGCTACATCGAAATCGGAGGAGGAATCGGGGTCGTCAACGTCGGCGGGGCCTCGGGCGCCAACAACGTCCTAGAGCTGCCGTTTTTCTTGGGCGGAGGATATACACACAAGGGCAAGGTGTTGACCGACATCTTCGCGCAGGCTGGTTGGCAACCCCTGATGACGGTCAACGGTCCTCCGGGGCGCGACACATTCAACATCGCCGACGATTGGTTCGTGACTCTGGGCGCTACGGTGCACACCAAGGAGCTCTTCGGCCCGAACAAACGGTAGACTACGCGTTCGTCGCGCCCAGGCGATCGAGGAGCGCCCGAGCCATGTCGGCGACTTCCTGCCGGCCTAGCTCACGGCTCTCGGTGCTCTGATAATTCTCGATGTCTGCTTCGGGCAGCCCTTGCAGGAATCGGCTTGGCGTGATCTTCACGAGCCGACCCCGCGTAACGCGCTCTTTGTGCCTCGTCAGGTAGAGTTGGTCGCGTGCGCGCGTGACGCCAACGTAGAAAAGTCGCCGCTCTTCTTCGACGTCGGCGGCCGAGGCGTCGGTGATCTTTGGATCAGTCGTTCTTGCGTGCGGAAGCACGCCTTCGACGCAGCCGATCAGAAACACTACGGAGAACTCGAGCCCCTTGGCGGAATGCAGCGAGGAGAGGGTCACCTGCCTGCTCGACTCCGGCTCGTCGGTATCGCTTGGGTCGAGCGCGATCTGGTGCAAGAGCTGCTGCAGCGCCTCGCGGTCCGCCCCGCCGCGCGTCTCGAGCCGCTCGATGCTCCGCTGCAAGAAGCCGATGTTGGCCCGTCGCCGTCGTGCGTCGGGGCCCTGATCCGTGTCCTGCTCGAGCATCCCCACCGCGCCGAACAGTGCCGAGCTGGCGTCGGCCAGCGCGCCGGCGCGAAATCCGCTCGCGGCCCGGTCGATCGCCTCACCCAAGCGGACCGCCGATCCCTTGGCCCGGGCCGATAGCGCTTCGATCTGATCGGCGCTCTTCAGGGCCCGAAAAAGGCTCATCCCATGCGCAACGGCATACGCCGCGACCTGCTGCAGCGACTGGGCTCCCAGGCCCCTGGGAGGTGTGTTGATGATTCGGCGCAACGAAAGCTCGTCACGCGGGTTTAAAGAGACTCGCATGTACGCGATACCATCCTTGATCTCCTTGCGATCGAAGAACTTGGTACCCCCAAAGACACGATATGAGATCCCCGCGACCCGAAGCTCCTCCTCGAGCAATTTGGCCTGGGTGTTGGAGCGGTAGAGCACGGCGATCTGGCGCGGGTCGGTGCCTTCCCTGATCAGGGTCCGGATCTCGGATGACACGAACCTCGCCTCGTCTTGGGGCTCCGGCAAGACACAGATCCGCACAGGTGGCCCGCCCTCTCGAGCCGCACGCAAGACCTTGGCATGAGGGCGCTTGCGCGAGCTCTGGATCGCCGCGTTGGCCACGTTCAGAATTGGAGCGCAGGAACGGTAGTTCTTCTCCAGCTTAGCGACCACAGCCCCGGGGAAATGCTCCTCGAAGTCGACAATGTTGCCGACGCTCGCGCCACGCCAACCATAGATCGACTGATCATCGTCGCCGACCACGCAAACGTTTCCTCGGTCGTTGGCCAGCAGTCGAACGAGATCGAGCTGTGCAAGGTTGGTGTCCTGAAATTCATCGACCAGGATATGAGCGAATCTCGCGCGCCATTTGCTTCGTATGCCGGAACGTTGGCGAAGGAGCACGACCGGTTTCGTCACCAGATCGTCGAAGTCGACGGCGTGCATGTCCATCAGCCTCGACTCATAAGGCCCATAGATGCCGATGGCCGCCTGGTCGTACTCGTCGTCCTTTGCGCTCACCTCGTCCGGCCGCAGAAGTGCATTCTTCCATAGTGAGATCCGAGACAAGATCGCCTGTGCATCGAGGTTCCGATCTGCATTGACCTCGGTTCGGAGCAACTCTCGGATGACGCCGAGACTGTCTCCCTGATCGAAGATCGTAAACCTGGTTCCCAGCCCCAGGGCGCTGGCCTCCTCGCGAACGAACCTCACTCCGAAGCTGTGAAACGTCGAGAGCCAAATCGCGTTCGCGGTCTCATGCCCGACCTCAGTTGCGATACGCTCGCGCATCTCACTCGATGCCTTGTTCGTGAAGGTCACCGCGAGGATCGAGGCCGGCGCGACGCCAGCCGCGAGGAGACGAGCGATTCGTGCGGTGATGACCCTGGTCTTGCCCGACCCCGCACCGGCCAGGACCAGCAATGGCCCGTCCCCATGGTCAACGGCCGCACGCTGCTGTGTGTTGAGTCCCAAGCTAGCCGGGGGTAGCCCGCACGCTGCCCTGGTTCAAGGATGAGGTCTGGTCGTACGCACACCCGACCCTGTGCCGTTTTGGGTTGACGAGCCCCAAGGTTTGCCCTACCTTATTGCAAATGACTTTCATTTTCAGGTAACGATGAGCTATCAAGAAGTCCTAAAAATGCATGATCTCAAGTTGTTGCAGGACGAGACCGCCGGAACTGCGCGCGACGAAGTGCTTCGGACGGTCCTCGCCATCGTCCTGGACC
>JBAVOF010000453.1:0-16706 GCA_049691835.1 Polyangiales bacterium | reverse complement strand
CTTCACCAGAGGCGGCCCCTGCGCACGGTCGTCGAGGGAAGCCTCGATGTAGACCGACAGGAGCAACTCCTCGATCGCCATCGGGCGGTCGTAGAGAGCGCGGACTGTCGACGGGCCGGCCTCGATCGACACGCATTCGCATTCCCGAGAGACTTGAAGATGATGGATCGCGCGTCGGATGTCGGGAGCGTCGTCTCGGACGACAGAGCAGGGCGCCGCAGCGAGCCTGCGGGTAGCGGCTCGATCCGATGTGAAGATCATCGGCCGCATCCAACCATGGAATACCGGGTGGTCGAAGTCGAGCTCGTGACCTCTGGTCAGGATTAGGAGCCAGGGCGGGTCGCAGAGGCCCCAGCGGCGCTCACGCCAGCTGACAAGCGCATCGCCCCAACGGGGGTCGGCGCGAAGGTCGTAAGACAGCTCGGGCTCTTCTCGCAGTATCTTCCCGGTGATGATGATCGCGTCCGCACGAGCGCGAGCGATGTGCAGTGCCAGGAAGTCGAGGTCGTTCTTGGGGCTGTGCTCGTTTATCCGAATCGTCGTGAGAGGCGCGTCCTCCCCGATGCTCCAAGCGGCGAAGCTGTGCGAAACCCTCGGTCTCGTCTCCAGCCGGCTCCCGAACAAGTCGCGTGCGGCGCGATCGACGCTGTAGGCGTCGGTCAGCTCGACGAGGGAAGCGGCCATTGCGGCATGGAAAGGTGGATCGGCGATCAAGTCAACCGGCTTTGCGCCCAAAATTCGCCCCCGCGATCGACGCCTGTTAATGTCGCCGCATGTGGCGCTGGGTTTTGATGATCGCGGCATTGGGAACGGGCTGTGCCGGCCGGCAGACACCAGACGGCTCGCAAGAACTGGTGGTCAGCCCGATTCCGGTCCCCCAGCCCGTGTATCCGCGCGAGGAGCTCAGCAGCGAGTTGCAGGAGCTCTGGACTCGCGTGGAAGAAGCCGTAGCAGTTCGTCCGCCGGAGCCACCGGACGGCGCCTCGAAGGAAGTCATCGAAAGTTGGGCGGAGGGTCCATTCCGCAACTGGCTCCTTCAACGCCAGGCGGCGACCGATCGGGCGCTCGCCGCGACGCAGGCGCTGCGGACTCATCCCCTGTTCGAGCGGGGAATCGGGACGGCGCTCTTCGGGTACATGTACGAGGACATGGCTGGTAGCATCCGCGGTGCTCCGGTGCCTTCGAACATCGCCGAAGACGCAGAGCTGCTCGAGATCTACACGAACGCGCTCACCGAGCACATCACGCCGTTCGCGGAGCTTTCAGCACGGGCCTACTATGCCTGCCTCGCGCTGTTCATCAAGCTCGACGATCTGCAATGGAGTGAGTGGGCGCACTACTGCGACGAGCGCGGCAGTGAAGTGGTCGACACCTTCGACCTCGACCCGCCCGAGCCCACCGACCCATCCACGACGGTCACTCAGCTCGTAAGCCCTCGGTGAGGCGCGCAGCGCCTTTGTCTGACGAGCTTGCGCGCGTGACGGCGTGCTTGTCCGCGATGAAGCTCATCGCGCGCTCCGCCAAGGTGGTGATCGTCAGCGAGGGGTTGACGCCCGGGTTTGCGGAAATCGACGAGCCGTCGATCACGTAGAGACCAGGGTAATTGAAGACCTCGTGCTTCGCGTCGATGACGCCGGTTTCTGGGGAATCGCCCATGCACGCGCCACCGAGGATGTGCGCGGTGGAAGGGACGCCGAGAAGCGTTTCCGTGACCACGGTCGTAGCGACGCCGTCGACCTTTTCGGCGAAGGTCTCGGCGAGCTCCGTGGCCTCGTCGATGAAAGCAGCCGGGGCCTGGGTCGGGTCGTCGACCTCGGTCATGAGCCCTCGCTTGAACCCCGTTCGCACCCCGCGGCCGAGCTTCATTCGGAGCGTCCCCTCGAGGCTTCGCATGTAGAGGAGGATCTGCGTGTGCTTGGCGAAGTCGGGCACGAACAGAGCGCGGAGCCATCGGCCGGGGTGCCGGAGGACCGTCAGAAGAGCACCCCAGAGACGGGCGAGCGCGGTCGCCCCGGGCGAGTGGGGTGTCAGCAGTGTGCGGAAGAAGCCCGAGCCTGCGCCGTAGCGCACGGGCTCGATGTGGCTATGCTCGTCGGTGTGGAGGATCGACGTGATCGCCACCCCTTTGGAGAAATTGTTGCCCTTCGTAGGAGACACGATGCCGAACAAGGCCTCGCTGTTGGAGCGAACGAAGTGGCCTACCCGGTCCGACAGCTTGGGGAGCCCGTTTGGGTCTTCCTTCATTCGCAGCAGCAGCGGCATCGTTCCCATGACACCACCGGCGAGGATCACTCGGTCCGCGGTGACTTCCTCGCGATGGGCATGTCCGAACGAGGCTTTGGTCTCGATCTGGTAGCCTCCTGCATCGAGCGGTCGGATGGCCGTGACCTCGGTTTCGGGCACTACCTCGGCGCCATGCTTTTCAGCGAGGTAGAGGTAGTTCTTGTCGAGCGTATTCTTCGCGCCGACCCGGCAGCCTGTCATGCACGCACCGCAGAAAGTGCAGCCCACGCGATCGGGACCGTCACCATCGAAGTAAGGGTCCGGCACCGTTTCGTTGGGCTCGCCGAAAAACACGGCCACCTCTGTCGGGTGGAAATGCTCTTCCCGGCCCATGTCTTTCGCGATCTCCTTGATGATCTCGTCCCCCTTGGTCATCACCGGGTTCGTCGCGGCGCCGAGCATGCGCCGCGCGGTCGCATAGTGCGGGGCTAGCTCCTGTTCCCAATCAGCCAAATGCCCCCAGGACTTCGCCTTGAAGAATGGCGACTTCGGGGTCGGTAGCGTGTTCGCGTACACGAGCGACCCGCCGCCGACGCCCACGCCGTGATACACGGTCATGTGCTTCATGAACGACATCTGAAAGAAGCCTCTGAAGCCGAGCGCAGGGTTCCACAGCCAGTGCTTCAAATCCCAGTTGTTCTTCGGGAAGTCCTCCGGCTTGAACCTGCGGCCCTTTTCGATGACCAGGACCTTGTAGCCTTTTTGCGTTAGGCGGTGTGCAGAGACACTTCCGCCAAAACCCGAGCCGATGATGATCCAGTCGTAGTGCTGCTCACGCATGGTGATAGTCTACGACGCGGTCAAGGCGGGATCGAGGCGGCTCAGCGGCCGGCTCCACCGATCGAGCGCTGCATGCCGATCAGCGTCAAGAGCTCCATCCGAGCGGCTTCGTCCTTCAGGAAGCATCCCGTCAAGCGGCTGGTCGTCGTCCAGGACCCGGACTTGCGGACTCCTCGATAGCACATGCAGAAGTGCTGACACTGGAGAATGACCGCCGTGCCCTGCGGGCTCAAGGTCTCGTCGATTGCGTTTGCGATTTGCGCCGTCAACTTCTCCTGAACCTGGAGCCGCTTGGCGAACGTGTCGACGACGCGGGCGATTTTCGACAAGCCGACGACCCTCCCGTTGGGGATGTAGGCCACGTGTGCTTTCCCCACGAACGGGACCACGTGATGCTCACAGTGGCTGTAGATCTCGATGTCGCTGATCAGGACGAGCTCGTCGTAGCCCTCGACTTCGCTGAACGTTCTCGAAAGATGTGCGACCGGATCCTCGTCGTAGCCCCGGAAGTGTTCCTTCATTGCACCAAGAACGCGTCGCGGCGTGTCCTGCAAGCCCTCTCGTTCTGGGTCATCGCCCAGGTATCGGAGCAACTTGCGGACACAGTCTTGCGCTTCGTCGTCGTTCAGCTTCTCGGTCATGGCAGATAGGCACCTTGGGCCTGGTTGCTCACCCGTCAAGCAGCTCAGGGGGTGCGCTTGGACAGCGGGCTGCGCGTGGACGATGACACCCGTGCGGTCCCGCCGGAACGGCGAATCGACCGGCTGAGAGATTGACGGGGATACGGCGCCTCGCCCCGCGAACGTTTCGAGGCCCGCTGATGCGCCTCGGGTGAGGGGTCGGCGACCATGCCCTCGCGAAGCACCGGCAGCCCCTCGATGGCTTGAATCGGTGCGCTCGGCGCCGGTGCCGGGGCTTCCTTGGCCACGTACATCTCGCCCCGCGCTGCAGCACCGCCGGCACGGCGGCCCGAGTAGACGCAGTCGGCGATTGAAAGCCCACTCACGTACTGCCGCGAGCAGACGCCGACCGCGTTGCGACCTGCGGCGTACAACCCCGGAATCACCCCACCGTCCTCCCGCTTCACTTGACCGGTGCCCTCGTCGACGACGAGCCCGCCGAGCGTCAGCGTCGGACACGGGAAGCGTTTACTGTGGATCCCGGCGTCGATCGCGAAGTAGGGGCCCTTGCGCATGGCAAACATTTTGTCGGGATCCTTGCCGAAGCGGTCTGCCATCTTGCCGTCGGCTGCATCGTTGTAGCTCTCGAGGGTCTTGCGAAGCGCGTCCACCGGAACCTTGACCACCTTCGCAAGCTCCTCGACCGACTTGGCTTCCTTGCTGTTGAACCAGAGGTTGAGCAGCGCGGGCGCCCGCTGGAACCACTGTGCCTTGCCGGGCTTGCATTGCTCGCGCGCGAGCTTCTTGAGCTCGCCGTTGATGATCAGGATTGCGACGCCGTCATTGTGCTCGACCATCGCCTCACCGACCGCGGCGCCGTACATGAACTCGTTGATGTAGCGCTCGCCCTGCTGGTTGATGATCATGCCCTTGGCGAATGCCTCCGGCGGATTGATGAAGCGCCACGCCGAGATGCGGTTCATCAGGTCGGCCTTGGCGCCCACGCTCTGACCGAGCAGGATGCCGCTCCCATTGTCGGAGGTGGTCCCGAGCGGCATTCCCGAGCGGTATTTCGGTGCGATTTCCTTCACCATCTGGCGATTGTAGATGAAGCCACCGGCCGCGAGAATCACGCCCTTGACCGCTCGAACTCGCTTGACCACCGAGTGATCGGCTTCGATTTGGAAGCAACGTTCGCGAAGCCTTGCAGCGAGCTTCGGGTTGTATTTGACGACCGCGATTCCTGCCTGGTGGAGCCGCCGATACAGCTCCGCCCATAAGCCCTTCTTGACTTGCCGATACTCGACACCCAGCACTCGGTTTCCGCTGTCGATGACGAGTCGTGTGACGCGTGTTTCGTATTCGACGTCGATGCCCGCCTGGTGAGAGGCCTGGCGGAGAGGCTCGTAAAAGCTCTCACCTGGCAGACCCGCACCCTTGGCGCGGTGACCGCGCGGTGCCGGCTTGGCAGCTTCCTTGTAGGGGGAAAAACCCTCGTTGCCCGAGTAGTAGAGGTAGTAGTCATCCGTGGGGTAGCTGGTCTTGTAGGGGCAGAGCGTCCCTTCGAACGGCACACCGTGCGCTTCGAGCCAGCTCAGATTCTCGATGCTCCTGTTACAGAAATCGCGAAGTGTCGCGTCACTCACTACGCCCTTCACCTCCGGTGAGAGGTAACGAAACATCTGATCGGGGTCGTCACTCACCCCGGCTTCGGATTGGATGTGAGTGCCGCCTCCGGCGTAGAACACGCCCCCGCTGATCGCGGTTGCGCCTCCTCCATGGAAGCGGTCGAGCACCAGCACCCGCGCTCCATGCGCCCGTGCCTCGAGCGCCGCGCAGGCTCCGGCGCCCCCGAACCCAACGACCACGACGTCTGCCTCGGCGTCCCACACGTCGGCGTCGCTCTTCGTGAGAACCAGTGGCGGCTCGGCCGGCTTGGGGGCGAGCGACTTCTTTCGTTTGGACATAGGGCAGAAATAGAACATGTTTCACTTGTGCTGTCGAGGCGACTTGGGCGGGGCGGAGTGAAGGCCGACTCGAGCACGAGCGCGCCTGGGACGATCAGCTGCCGTTCAATTTGCGAGAACCAGCGAGGCATGATTTAGCATGCGGGGCGATGAGGGGAATCATGAGATCATTGGCGGTCGGGCTCGCTCTGTTCTTGGGTGCTTGTGGCGGCTCGAAGCCCGCGAGCACTGGGTCGAGCGGCAAGCTCAGCGCCGTGGAGGCGATGGGCATGACGCCGCCCGAGTCGCCCTGGGAGCAGATGAGCGTCGAGGACAAGGAGTTCTACATGATCGGCAAGGTGAACCCGATCATGAAGGAGCTCTTCACGGCGCACGATGCAGAGGAATTCTCCGACTTCGACTGCGTCGATTGCCACGGCGAAGAGATGCGCGAGATCGCCTTCAAGATGCCGGCCCCTTCGATGTACATCGTCCCGCCCGAGGGCACGCCGGCTCACCGCGGCATGATTTCGACCTTCCCGGAAACCGTGAAATTCATGGAGGAGACGGTCACGCCCGCGATGGGCAAGCTCCTCGGAATCGAGAGCTTCAGCTGCGCTGGCTGCCATCCCAGTGAGGCACCCAACAAGAAGAAGAAGGCGCCCGCGCCCAAGCGCAAGCCGTCGAAGCCCAAGTGACGGAACGCCCCGGGTTCATCTTTGACCGAGCTGGGGCCCCCTGCTAGCGTTCAGCCAATTTTTTCGGAAGGGAGTCCGATGACCTGGGTCATTACACGTCTTTGCCGCGACTGTCTCGACAAGTCCTGTGTCGATGTTTGTCCCGTCGAGTGCATTTACGAGTACAAGGGCGACGATCGCAAGGCGTTTCCCAACCAGCTCTACATCCAGCCGGAGGAGTGCATCGATTGCGGCGCGTGTGAGCCCGAGTGTCCCTGGGAAGCCATCTACGAAGACGCGTCGGTCCCGGAGGTCTTCACCGAAGACACAGCGCTCAATGCGAAGATGATGGAGTGTCAGGACGACTTCGAAGTTCCCGTCAACGAGGGGACCGATCAGCCGACTCCCGAGCAGGTGGCCGAAAACAAGGCCAAGTGGGGCTTCGACGACTAACCCCGCGCGAGCGCGGACAGCGCGCGTTTTTTCGCGAGGAAGCGGTGGAGCGCGTAGGCGTAGGCGAGGGCCAGCGCCAAGAGTCCTAGGTAGCCCGTGCTTGAGTAGAAGTCGGCGAGATCGTTGGCGTCCCAGCCGAACTGCTGGACCAGGCGGTTCATGTCGCCGTCACTCTCGGTACCGATCGCGGAGCCCCAGGGCATTTGGGAAACGTCGCTCGACACGGAGCGCCAGAGCAAGATCGCATGCGTGAAGCAGAGCGCGGCGGGGATGAGAGCGACCCATCGCCAGAAATCCCATCGGAAGCGGTCGGGCAGCGGGAAGTGGAAGGCGATGAGCAGAAAGGCGCCGAGGGTCAGCTCGCCCAGAGCGCCCGCCAGGATCTGCCACATCAAGGTGCGTGACGGTGCAACGAAGAAGGTGAGGACAGCCCAGACGAGCAGCACGAGCGCCGTGCTGAAGAGCATGAAGTGGTTCTTCTCGCGATAGGTATGCAGCAGCAGCCATCCGAGCACGGCAGCGACCAGAGCTCCCATCAGCACGGACTGATCGTCGTACCAGAAGGTGAAGAATGGAAGTGGAATCGCGATGCGGCTGCTCAGCCAGGATGCGGCGGCGTGTCCGATTTCGTGAAAAGGCATGCCGACGAGCGAGGCGAGCAAGCGACCAAAGCCGGTCGAGCAGAACAGCCAACTGAGGGTCATCACCTGGGGTACCGCGATCAGATTTTCCATCCCTTCGTCGTACCGGCTGCGGCTGTACGAGAGCCCCGCCGCTTCGATGGCTGGCGATGCGATGCTGCCCGGGCGCGAAGCGAGCATCCTCGGCATTGGCACTGAGCTGCGAAGCGCCCGTGCGAGCTCGAAAAAGACACCGTCACGGAGCCAAAGACCGCCGCAGGAGCGACACTGCCATGCCCCTGTGTCGGCGGCGCCCTGCACCCGAAGTGGCTGCATCGCCGGGTGCACGCACTTCGGGCATGGCATGCCGACTGCCTCTCCGAGCGGGACAGGCACAATCTCGGTTGCTCTGGCGAGTGACCCGGGGCCCACGAGTTGCCGAATCTCGTCGCGATCCAAGAAGAGACCGCGGCATTGCGTGCACAGCTCGACGTCTACACCAGGGCTCGCTTCGTAGCCCGTCAGAGGCATCGAGACACAGCTTGGACATGATCCCACGGCTACATTGTAACGAGCTTCAGAGGGAGCCTCACATGGAAGGGAGCCGATTCGCCATGCGATGTGGTTGATCGGGCTGTATAACGCCTGACATGCGACGAACGCTCGCTGAAAATGGCGCTTTTCTGCTCCGGGTTTCGGTGTCGCTCATGATGCTCAGCCACGGCATTCCCAAGGCACTCGAGTACGAGACGCTCGTTCGGAGCTTTCCGGACCCACTCAACGTGGGCAGCGAGGTGAGCGCGATGCTCATCCTGTTTGCCGAGGTCGGCTGCTCGATTTTGTTGCTGCTGGGGCTGTTTGGCCGTTTTGCATCGGCGACGCTCTTCATCGCGATGATGGTGGCGGCCGCCGTCCATCACTTCGACGACCCTTGGGCCATGAAGGAGCTTCCGCTGCTCTACGCTGCGGTCTACGCGGCCTTGACGTTCACCGGCCCGGGCTCGACGTCCATCGATGCCTGGTTCACTCGGGTGGTGCTCGAAAAAGAGGCGCCAGCTTCGAGAGAGCCGCATCGAGTCGAGCCGGAGGCACGGACGTGAAGCAGAGGCGAACCCAGCTCGCGTAGTCCGTTCCGCAGGATTGGCCCGGGGTGAGCAACACGCCCTGGTCCGCGGCGCGCTGCAAAAACCCACTGCAGTCCTCCGCGTCGGGGCCCAGGTACCGGCTCACGTCGAGGAAGAGGAAAGTCCCGCCCTCGGGCCGAGGTACACCGAGCGCGTCCGCGGCCCGGTATCCGGCATCGCGATAGAGCGAGCGGCTCTCTTCGACCCAGGCGTTACCGTGGCGCAACGCCTGGACCGCCCCGAGTTGCATGGGGCGGGGCGCACAATAGGTGTGGAACGTCTGCATGCCGGCGATCGAGCTCATCACGCCTTCGGGGCCGTGGGTGAAGCCGACCCGGGCGCCCGCCAGGCCGTAGGTCTTGGACAGCGTGTGAAACGCGATTGCCTGTTCACGAATGTCGGCGTGCTTCCAGACGGCCTCGGGGGGCTCGCGGTCGTAGTAGATCTCTTCGTAGGCCTCGTCGCAGAGCAACCAGAGGCCGTGACGTTTGGCGACCCGCAGCATCGCGTCGACGGTGGTGCTCGACAGCGCACGCCCGCTCGGGTTGTTGGGTGTGTTGATGTAGAGAGCGACGGTGCGCTCGGTGACGGCGCTTTCGAGCAACGCCTCCGGGTCGAAGCCAGGCTCATCGAGCCTGGTGTAGAACGGGACCTGGACCGGGACCGCACCCTTGGTGGCGATGATCCCCCGGCTCAGTGGCCAAAACGGGGACGGAAGCAGAACCTCATCGCCCGGGTCGAGCAAGACCTGACAGACGACGCTCAGGCCGGCGGTTGCCCCCGACATGACCTGGACTCGATCTCCGGTGAGGGTTTCTCCGTGACGGGCTTCGACATAATCGATGAATGCGTCGATCAGGCTCGGCTCTCCCCGGACGGGAGCATAGCCGTGCAAGCCGGGGTGCTGCTGGCTCAACTGACGTTCGGCCCGGGCCGCGTCCAGCGGGTCCCGATAGGTGTCGCCGACGTGGAGCGGGTAGACCTGCGCGTGTTGCTTGCGTGCGCGCTGCTCGAGGTCGCTGTACACGCGGTGCGAGACCGAGAGAGCATGTTCGGAGTGTTGCGGAAAACGCGGCACGTGTGCTCAGAGCCAAATGAGGGCGATGACGGTGACGGTGCTGATCCCGACGAGTGTTTGGAGCGGCAAGCCCAACCTCAAGAAGTCAACGTACTTGTAGCCGCCCGGACCGTACACCATCAAGTTGGTTTGAAAGCCGATCGGTGTCGAGAAGGCCGTGGCGGCGGCGATCATGACCATGTAACTGATGGGGACCAGGCCGATTCCCTGCGCTTCTGCGGCCGAGGCCGCGATGGGAAACATCAACGCCGCCGAGGCTTTCGTGGTTACGAGCCCGGCCAAGATGGCCGTGATGGCAAAGAGCGCCACGAGCACACCGACACTACCAAACGGCGAAGCGAGGTCGATGATCCGCGATGCGATGACCTCTGCCGCTCCGCTCTTTTGGATCGCGATGGCGATGCCGAACGCCGCAGCGATGGCGACTAGCACGGACCAGTCGATCGAGCGCCGGGCTTGCTCACCGGTCAGGCAGCGCGTCAGTAGCATCAAGCCGCCCGCGCTCAGCGCCGCGGTCATCAGGTCCATGAAACCGGTCACGTTCACGAGCACCATCAGGAATAGAATCACCGCCGCCAGCCAAGCGCGGTCGTGGCGCGGCGGGGCGCTGTCCTCAACCTCGGCGATCAAGGCGAAGTTGGGATCCCGCTGGCGCGCCTGGGCGAAGTCGGGATGCGACTCGATGAGCAGCACGTCGCCGGCTTGCAATCGAATGTCTCCGACTTTGGTCTCGGTCACGCGCACGCCCTGCCTATGAACGGCGAGGATCGCGGCGTCGTAGATCGTCCGAAAGCGGCTTTGGCGCACGGTCTGACCGCTCAACGACGAGTGTGCCGCGATCACGGCCTCGACTAGCCCGCGGTCGCGCTGCGCCGTGATCTTGTCGACCTGGTCGGTGTCGGGGACGATCCGTTGCTTTCGCAAGTCCACCACCGAGTCCACCACCCCCGTGAAGTGCAGGCGATCTCCCTCTCGCAGCACCGTCGTCGGCGGCACCGCTGCGAGCACGCGGCCACCGCGCTCGATCTCGTAGAGATAAACCCCTCGGAGCGAGCGTAGCCCCGCCTCTTCGATGCTCTCACCGATGACCGGCGAGCCCTTCTCCACGCGCATTGCGATGGTGTACTCGCGCGCTTTTCCGAGGTCCTGCAGCGCGCCGCGGCGGTCCTTGAGCAACCACTGCGAGGTGACCACGATGAACAGCATGCCGATCCCGAGCGCAGGGATCCCGAGCTGCGCGATCTCGAAGATCTCGAAGTGGACCGTAGGGTCCCACTGCTTGGCGAGGCCGGCGACGACCAGGTTCGTGCTGGTCCCGATGAGCGTGCAGGTTCCGCCGAGGATTGACGCGTACGAGAGCGGCAAGAGCATCAAGGAGACGCTGAAGTTGCAGCGGCGCGCCCAGCTGGTGACCAGCGGCACGAACATCGCGACGACCGGTGTGTTGTTGAGAAACGCCGAAAGCGCCGCGACCGGGAACATCATGCGAAGCTGGCCGCCTGCCAGCGATCTCGGCCGGCCCAGCACGATGCGGCCGGTCAGGTCCAACCCACCCGTCTCCTTCACGGCTGCTGCAACGACGAAGAGGGCGGCGATGGTGATCACCGCGGGGTTCGAAAAGCCGGTGAACGCCTCGGAAGGCTCGATGATCCCGGCGAGAAGCAGGATCGTCACCGCCCCGATGAGCACCAGATCGGGGCCGACCAGGTTTGCGGCCATGATGACCACCATCCCGACGATCACGGCGATCGTGATCCAGCCGTCACCCGTCATCATGGTGGCGGAGACTAGCAGCCAGCGTTCCGATTGACCCGTTCTTGGCGCAAACCCCGCGGAAGCGCGCTAAGGGGCGTAGCGCTCGGCCTTTTCTCGGAACATCATGGCGGCACTCTGGTCCCCGCGCCGGGCCGCGTCGAGGGCCCCTTCGCGATAGAAGTCGAACCGCGCGCTGCTCGCGGTCATGGTGACCAAGAGCGCCAGGCAACCGCCAAAGAGACTCGCCACCCGCCAGACCGGGCGCCAACGCGGGGTGAAATAGAGCTGTCGTCCCATCACGAACAGCATTGCGATGGCGGTGAGGGTGCAGCCGGTTTTCACGCCAGGCAGGTCGACGAACACGCTGAACATGGGGGCGACGACGAGCCCGAGCAGGGACAGGTAAAACACTTGCGAGGCGCGCTCATCGATGCCTCCTTCAGTTCGCTCCTCCTCGACCAAGCTGCGCGCGGGCTGGGTCAGTGTGCGGCCAAGCGAGTGGAGCAACTGGGCCGGGATAAAGACGATGAGCGCGATCCCAGTCATGTAGACAAGGAGCCAACCTCGTTCGGAAGCCAAGAGGTGGTACGCGACCGGCGCGGCGACGAAAACCGGCGCGAGCATGCGCAGCACGCGCTGGTCGGTGCGATCTTGCATGCTGGCGAGCAGGTAACCGACACAGCAGAGCATCGGAAGCCAATACGACTGCCCGTCGGCGGCTGCCCATGCGGCGACGTAGAAGTAGACGATGGCCGTGGTGACGCAGAACAGAACATAGGCCGGAACCGCGCCGTGCGGCACCCGTTCAGATCGCGAGAAGGCGGAGCGGGCGCTCAGCATTGGGAAGCACACGAAGCACAAGAGGTAGAGCGACAGAAGGTAATGATGCGGAACCGAGTCGAGCAGGCTGCAGGCCCAGCCGAGCGTATACCCTGCTGCGATGAGCGCGATTGCGATCCGGTGCGGGCGGTAAAGCGCCTGACTGAGCGCCAGCACTCCGGTGAAGGCCAGGACCCCGAGGTAGAAGCCTGCGCTTGGAACGAAGCCATCGAGCGACGCGAAGTGCGCCACGTTGAACGCGCCGACGCCATACTTGACCCCTTGGGGCATCATGTTCAGCCAGGCGTCGAACGCCAGCGCTGCGAGGACGAACCGGAGCGCGAAATACGGGCGAGCCAGCGCTAGGTCTCCGAACCAGTATCGTTGCAAGGGCTTCATCGCAAGGCCGTCCTCGTGTTCTGCTGCGTGCGTTCGCTACCGCATCGAAGCTCGTACTCGACGGTCCCGCGCTCGTCGTCGCAGCGATTGACGACTTCTACGCGAAGGACGCCGTCGGCCTCACACTGCTTCTGAAGGAACGCGTCGACCACGGCTCGCCTGCCCTGCGCGAGATAGGTGACCCAGTCCCGATGGATCAACTTCTGCAGCGCGATCTCTTCGTGCCCACCGTCCACTCGTTGCAACGAGGCGCTGGTTTCGCAAGACTCCACGGCCCCGGTGGTGAAGCGCCGCCAGGTGAATCGTTCGTCGGTCCTGTCATCGCGCGCCAAGTAGCTCAGCGGGATCAGGAACTGAAGCAAGACGAACCCCGCGATGAGCGCGCCGCTCCACCGACGCGCAAGGGCGCTCGGGGGTGGGGGAGGTGGCTCAGTCTCGGCAGACGACACCACCTAAACATCGGTGCCCGGCGGCGCCGTGTCAAAAGTTGCTCGGAGCGCTGTCCGAGGGGGCCACGCGCGAGGCGGTGCCGAGACGCAACGAAACCCCGTCCTGGCCCGAATAAACGACGTCGACGCGGCCTTGCGCCGAGATCGCGTCGGCGCCCCGCGCACCGAGGGCATCGAAGCCTTCGTCGCTGCCGCCGAGGACCTCGCCGACGGATCGCCATAGGAGAAGCTCATCGGAGACCGCGAGCTCCACCGACCAACGCGTGCCGGCGCGTCGTGAGAAGTAGAGCTGGTAAGCGCTGTTGTGGACGATCAAGCTCGGGTCGCGGAGCTCCGAGTTGGCGCTCGCGGACCGGGTCAGGCTCTCGAGGCCGCCGTTGACCACCCGCGCCCAACCGGCCTCCAACGCGCTGGTGTAAAACGCACGCAGCTCGGTGGCGCCGCTGGCGAGCGTTGCACGTGCGATGAGCAGCCAGAGCCCATCGCGAAAGATGACGCTCGGGGCGTCGAACGAGAGCACGTCACCGGAAGGAACGAGGATGGGCGTCTCGCTCTTGATGAATGCTGGGACGCTCCCGACCGCAGATGCCGCGCGAATGCTTCCGGCGCCGTTCTCGCTGCGCGCGGTGTAGAAGAGGAACAACCCGGTTCCGTCCCAAACGAGCTCTGGGTCGCCGAGGCCCATCGTCTCATGGGGTTCGGTCGGGACCAGGGCCGGGTTGGCGTTTGCCAGCAAGAGCGCTCCGGGCGCATCTTCCTCGGCAACGAAGATCGCGCCATCGACTTCGTAGGCGACGAGCCTGCTCACCCCCGCATCGACAATCGACGGCGCACGTCCGAACGCGTGGCTCGGCACCTCGGTTCCATTCAGGCTGATCGACACCGGCTGCCGCTCGCTCCAGGCGCGGGGGTTGTCGCAACTCGACGCGGCGACTTCGAGGACGGCGATGGCGGCGCTGTTCGATGTGTCGCCCAGGTTGCGCCCGAAAGCTACGAGCTGGGCCTGCTCGAGCGCCAACGAGTCAAAGGCATACGTGCCCTGCGAGACGCCATCGCGAAGCACCTCGACCGACCCCTGCGGTGACAGGATCAAGCCCCAGCGCGTGCTGTCGGTCCCGGCGTCGAACGAGTCCGCGACCGCATTGCCAATCATCAGATTCACCACCTCGCGAGAGCCGCTCAGCAGCAGTCCGAGCTCCGCATCGACGAACACGGCAGGCGCGGCGCCCGTGAAGGCGACACCGGCGCTTTGCAGGCAAGTGCTGCCGCAGCCGATCGGCAACGCGAACCGCACCTCGAGCTCGACTCGCTGCGACGAGAGATTCATCCGCTCACCGATCGTCACCCCACCTTCGGCCGTCGCGGTCCCGTTCGGCACCAGGCCCCGCGCGTTGAGCACCGGTTGCTGCGGACCGAAACTGACAGCGAAAGACGCCTGGTTCTGCGCGCAGGCCTCGACGGTCTGTCCGGCACAGGTCCGGAAATCGAGCAGTGCGGGCACGGGAGGATCGTCCACGATGGGCTCGCAGCAGGTTCCGTTGCTCACGCAGCAAGAGGCAAACGCCCGGCAATCCAGAGCGTCGCAGGCTTCCGGGCTCATGTAGCAGGCGCTTGCAGCGTCCGCGTAGGCCTCTGCGCCCGCCGCGTCGGGCCCGAGGCCGCCTAGCAGGGCCCGTGGATCGCGCTGCGGGTTGGCAAAGAGTTGGTCGATTGGATTGTCCCGGACGCCCCCGCCGTCGGCGTTGGACACTGGAGCCCCGGTACCGCCTTGGCCGCCAGCCGCCTCGAAACCGGCGTCGCCGCCCGCGCCACCAGTGCCGGGATTATTCGTGAAGTCGTCGTTGATACCCTCGCTCCCACAGCCGACCGAAAGCAGTGCGAGCACCGCCGCCAAGGGCAGCCAGATTCGGCCTGCATCGGGTCGAGCTCGGCTCACGGTTTGTTCCAAGTCTGCTCCAAAGGGATTAATTGGTCGGTGCGACCGCCACCCGGTAGATTCAAGCGCCGTGCCAAGAGGAACCGGAGCCGGCTCGGATCGTCGGCGCGGGGGGTCACCGCGACGGCGGTGATGCTGCACTCCTCGTCGAGACAACCGCTCCGAACCAGGGTCGAGGCGTTGCTCAGGATGGGGTTCACCGGGAAGGGGATCGCCTCGGGAAGCTCAAAGCGAAGCACCGCGGTGTCGTGGCTCCTCGCTTCGGCGAGGGCGATGCCCCAGTTTCCCGGGCTGCTCTGCGCCAGGAACCAAATGCGAAGGCGAAAGCCGTCCTTCTCGAACGAGATCAGCGGCTCCGGCGCGCGGATTCCGGCTGCTGCAAACGGCCCGAGCTCGCCAGCGACGAGCAGCACGCGTCGCATCGGCGCGCCGTCTTCCTCAATCACTTCGAGTGCACGCGAGATGCGCACCGCGTGGATCTCGGTCGCTGCGCCGTCGCCGTCGACGCACGTGAACAGTAGCCAGTATCCCTGTTGCGCCTCCGGATCCACCGGAATTAACGAGGGATCACGCAAGCTGATGCATTCGGGGATCTGGTCGGGAGAGAGCGTGACCACGCCTGATAACGCGATGGGGGTCTCCGGACCGCCGACCGGACGGACGATTTGAATTCCGAAACGGTCGCGCTCGCTCGGCTCGCTCACCAGCTCGCGTGCGAACGACAAAACCAGATCGCGTAGCTCCCGGTTCTCGCTGAGCTCGGCGAGCAAATGAGGCTCCCGGATGCTTCGGTTGCCGGTGCACGAGCCGTCGAGACACGAGGGAGGATCATCTCCCACCTTGGGCGACTCGCTGCTCTGCCAGTTATCGAGCGGCCAGTCGGACCCCTCGTCGGTTGCGACTCTGGCGTGCCCCAGGGCGTAGCCGATGTGTGTGGTCGGCTCGAGCTCGGGAGGGTCGTTGCTGCCCTCGACCAACACGTCCCACTGGAGGTCCGAGACGGAGTTTCGCGAGCTCGCCAGGGCGGGGGATCCAATGTAGGCACCTACCCAGGAGGGGTTAAACCCGAGGCCCGAGGCACTCAAGATCGCACTTTGTTCATCGAACTGGCTCGGATTGGCACAGTCCTGTTTGGCCGTCCTCAGCGGGCCGACGTAGACGCCCTCGCCCCGCCCTTGAGCCGCCACGTGCAACCCCGGGATTTCGGCACAATCGCCGCTGGCGACCAGGTCAGCGATCGGCGCCACGGTGAAGCCCTGCAGAGGGGTTGCTCCACCGACGCGCACGTCGGCATTCATGATGGGGAGATTGCTGTCGTCCAGAGCAGGGCGCAGCTCGATCTCCACCTCGATGTCTGCATCGACTTCCGCGACCGCTCTTGCGATTTCGACATCAGCCTGGGTGATGAGGACGAGGCCGCCGGCGTGAAGCGTCACGGCCAGCTCGTCCTGAAGCTTGCTCCCCGGTGCGGAGTCGGTTGCCACCGTGAGCACTACACCTGCGTACCGATCGCAGGGAGCGCTCGGCGTGCATCCTGACGGGTCGGTGGTGCGCAACGTGGCGTTCACCCAACCTCCGAGCGCAAGCGATACGCAGTCGTCACTGAGCAGCGCCCGCGGCGAGTCATCGGGCACGAAGCCTCCGACGAACGTCGTCCCATCGAGGGAAGCGCGAAACGGGCTCCAAGGTCCCCCTGCCGTTGGCGTGAAGGTCCAGCTCGCGCTCAGGTTCGCGGCGGTCCAGTCCTCGCTGAGCGTGGTTCGTCGC
>JBAVOF010000452.1:0-4829 GCA_049691835.1 Polyangiales bacterium | reverse complement strand
AGGACCCTCTGGCTTGGATGCAGGTCGAAGAGCTAATCACCCACCTCGGACGTGGTTACTACAAGTGAAATCGTCACTGTCGGGGTGTGATTGCTACGGTGCGCAGCGCTGCTAGCGTTCCCCGCGTGTCGGAGCCGTTGGTCAGCGCTGTCATCGTCACCCGCAATCGCGTTGCCCTCGCTCGCAGGGCACTCCTTTGTTTGCGCAACCAGACGTGGCCCAACCTAGATCTCGTCATCGTGGACGACGGCGACGAGTCGTACGAAGGGTTGGTGGCTGAGTTCAAGGATGACTTTCCCATCAAGTATCACCGGATGAAACCCGATCCCAAGCTGAAGCTCGGCGGCTTGCGCAATCTCGCCGCGGAGCTCGCACCGGGCGAGTATCTCGTTCAGTGGGATGACGACGAGTGGTTCCATCCCGATCGCATCAGCTACCAAATGGAGACCCTTCGTAAGCACAACCTAGACGCGGTCGTTCTACGATGGACTCTAATGCACTTGGATTCGCCCGAGCTCGTCAATCACCCCTACCGCAGCGGCCTGCCGCGCGGTGTTCCCGGCACGATTCTTCACAGACGAACTTCTGCGCGCTACCCCAACTGGCGACGTCACGAAGACGCCGTCTTCCGCAGACGCGTGAAGCGCAAGGGCCGGCTCGGGATCGCGACTGGTGACCACGCCCATCTATTCATTCGTTGCTTTCACGGAACGAACACCTGGGAGGAGAAACACTTCACCGAACGGCTGCACTACAGTTGGCCGGATAAGCTCCGCTATTTTAAGGCGCGTTACATCGATGGAGACATCCTGAAGCTCCCGCCGTTCAACCTGAACGCCGACGAAATGGCTTCCGCCGAGCGGATGATTCGGGAGAGCCGCGAGCTGGGTGTGCTCCGACACGGCTGATGGCATACCAGACAGCGCTACTCAAGGGAACCCTCGTCAATACGCTAGGTCTGCTAGCGAAGCTGCTTTACCCGCTGCTGATCTTCGTTTTGACGAGGCTGTTCGGCGCGGACTTGATGGGCCACTACTTCATTGCTCTCGCGGTCGTCGAGCTCGGCACCGGAGCGGTCACCTCAGGTTGGGCGACGGCTACGACCGTGTGGGTCAGCCCTCACGCCGAAGCCGCCGGTAACGACGCGGAAGCCAACGCCACGATGAACGCCACGCTCGGACGCACGCTGAGCTACAGTCTGGCAACGGCATTGTTCTTCGGTCTGCTCGTCCAAGGACTGGGCTCATGGACGATTCACAACTACTTCACCAAGCACGTCGCGTTGCTCCCGGGCATCTACTTCGTGGGCTGGGCGATGGTTCCGACGGCGTTTGCCAACATCATCGGCGCTGCGGGCAAGGCCCACCTGAAGATGTCATGGGACGCGATCCTCGGCGGCGCGAGACCTTTGATGCTGCTCGCCACCAGTGTGCTCGTGTATTTCTTGGGCGGTGGTCTCACCGAGCTCTTGGCGAGCTACTTCGTTTCGATGCTGGCCGTAGCGTTACTTTCGCTCATTCCATTCGTTCGCTACTTCGACTATCGAAAGGTTCTCCGCAACATTAGGCCCATATGGGATAGCCAGCTCGTACACTTCGCCGTGCCCGAGGGGCTGACGCACACACTCACCCTTTACATCACGCGTCTTGACACGATCATGCTCGGAGCGATGGGTGTCGAGCCCGCAAGCCTGGCTTGGTATGCGACCGCATCGTACGTGACCAGCAACCTGCAGCAGCTCCGCATCGTATTCAGCACGACACTCGCACCGGTCGTGGCGCGACATCACTACCGTCGCGAAAATGAAGAGCTGACGCCTCTGCTCACCAGTGCGACGCGCTGGGTAAGCTCCCTCCTACCGCTCTTTGCATTGTCGTTCGTGGTGTTCCGGCGAGACATCTTGGCGTTGGTGGACTCGAGCTACGCGCGTTCCGGGGACGGCTTCGTCCTGGTGCTCTTGATCCCTGCCGCCGTGAGCTGTGCGTTTGGTCTTGCTGGCAACTTCATCACGTACACTGGACACTCGCGAGTGAATCTGATGAACGGCATCTTCATCGGTGCTCTGAACACGATGCTTAACCTTCTTTGGATACCGCGGTACGGTTTGATGGGGGCCGCGTGCGCCACCGCTGTTTCGGCGTCCGTCGTCGGGATCCTCACGCTCATCGAGCTACGCGTGCTCGAGAACATCACGATTAGGATCCGCGATGCGTGGATGCCGTACGCAGGGGCGGCGCTTGGCGCTGCGATTCTCGGCCTGTTCTGGGATCCAGCCGACTTTGGCGGCCCCGGCGCACGGCTCCTACTCGCACTCGCAGTTCTCGTGGCGTACGGCGCTGGCCTTTGGGTTTCAGGCCATCCGGAGGTCCGTGCTTGGGTCCGACGAGCCGCGGCGTCTTGCACCCCGGTATGAGGATCCGAATAATCAAACCAAAAGAGCGAGTCTGCCTAGCCCCAGCTTTCAGCGTTCGAGCAGTGTCTCGAAATCGAAGCGATCGAGCAGCTCAAGGCGGGCTAGAGGGCCGAATTGGAGCGGCCGAAGATCAGGTACGCGCTCAAGAGGCTTGCGACGATGAGAGCGCCCAAGACGCCGTGGACGAAGAGGGCGGGGTCCCGAAAGAAGCCCGGTGTGCTCGTGTCATCCACGCGTTGGCATCAGGCCTTGAGGCAGGCGTTCAAGCGGCTGAGTGAAGACCAGCGTGCGGTGCTCGAGCTGTCATATTTTCTCGGGATGTCCTCACGATCAGATCGCCGAAACGCTCAAACTGCCGGTCGGAACCGTGAAATCGCGAATTCTCGCGGGCATGCGTGCGTTGCGCATGATGCTCCCCATCATTCATCGGAGCATGGTTGCATGAGTGACGAAAAGGAACGTGCCGAGCTCTTGGCCGCCCTCCACGCGGCCGGGGCAGCATCGGAAGAAGACGAAAAGGAGCTCGAGGCGTCTGCTCAGTCGATCCGCACGATAGCGAACCGAGCCTCTGGTTGATCCATTTCTCCTTCCCCGCCGTAGGCCCAGCAAAACGGTCGTGCTCACGCCCTACGACTACCAACCAGGCGCGCGGTACCTCACGATCCGCGAAGACGCCGACAAAGCACGCTACGGGCGCGAGCTCCCTCTATCGGTGAGCGTAGATGAGATGAAGCGGCTGGCCGCCACGACGTGGTGGCAAGATGCCCCACACACAATAAACGCGGTCAATCGTCGCAGTGGAGGCCAGCCATGGACCATATTGGAATCGACGTGCACAAGAACGCAAGCCAAGTCTGCATCCGGACCGAAACGGGGCAGCTCATCGAGCGGCGGGTGCGGACCGACCGCGACAGCTTTACGAAGTGGCTCGGGAAACGCGACAAGGCCCGCGTCCTGGTCGAGTCCTCGACCGAAAGCGAATGGGTGGCCCGATGTTTGGAGGAGCTCGGGCACGAAGTGATTGTGGCGGACCCGAACTTTGCACCGATGTACGCCCAGCGAAGCCGCAAAGTGAAGACCGACCGGCGCGATGCACGGACCCTCTGCGAAGCCTGCGAGCTCGGCGCATATCGGCCGGCGCATCGGAGCTCGGACCGCAGCCGTGCACTTCGAGCTCGGGTGGCGGTGCGCGAAGCGCTGGTGCAAACGCGGACCCGACACATCAGTTTGATTCGGGCGCTGTTGAGGCAGCAAGGCTACCGCGTGCGCAGCGGCGGGGCCGCCACGTTTGCTGAGCGCGTGGGCGAGCTCGACTTGCCCGAAGCCTTCCGAGCGCAGATGGCGCCGCTGCTCGAGGTGATGCGCTCGGTCAACGCAGAGCTCAAGGCGATGGACAAGGCCCTCGCCGAACAAGCCAAGACCCATGAGGTCGCCAAGCGATTGTGCACCGCGGCGGGCGTGGGCCCCGTGACCGCGATTTCATTTGTTGCCACAGTCGACCGGGTCGAGCGCTTTGCGCACGCCAAACAGGTCCGCGCCTACCTAGGGCTCGTGCCGCGGGAGCTGAGCAGCGGAGAGAAACAACACCGCGGCCACATCACCAAAGCGGGCAATCGACGTATGCGCGCGCTTCTGGTGGAGGCGTCGTGGCAATTGCTGCGAAGCCGACGCGCGGACACCGAAGCGCTTCGCGCATGGGCTCACCGGATTGCGATTCGACGAGGCAAGCGCATCGCGGTAGTCGCCTTGGCGCGAAAGCTTGCGGGCATCTTGTTTGCGATGTGGCGCGATGGCACCGACTTCGGACAAACCAAGACTTCTGCAGCGCATGCTGCGTAACCCGAGACAACCAAGGAGACCTGACAAAGACGTTTTGCCGCGATGAGTCCAAATTGCGGGCGCCGAGCGCGTTGTTTTTACTGGCTACTTTTTCAGAGCCGAAGCGTAGATGGCGCCGGCCGCCCCTCGAATCCCACCATGCGCCGCAGCCGCACGCTGCCTCAGTCGAGCGCGAACAGAAGGATGACGACCACCTCGCCAAGACGAGTCAACAACCCAGAACTTTGAACTTGACAGGGGACGCCGCTTCATAGAAGCAAAAACAAAGCCCCTCTCCGCGCGGTTCCTCATGCGCCCTCATCTTGAGCCCGATGGGCTAAGAGAGGCCTGGCATCCCGGCACTTGGCGGCATTTCGTCGCAAACCGCGCTGCCGAGCGCGACGCCCGTGCGATTCGACTTCTGCACCGACGAGAGCGGGAACGCGACCCTGAGGAAAGGGAGCTGTGAGATTCAGCGAGATGGAGTGGAGATCCAGTTCGGCGATCCGAACGCGAAACGAAGTGCGAGGCAAGTCGACATAACGAGCTAGTACCGCGAAGTTCGGTGCTTCTCTTGTGCCCGATGGGCTAAGAGAGC
>JBAVOF010000451.1:0-2590 GCA_049691835.1 Polyangiales bacterium | reverse complement strand
CGCACGACGCCCTTGCGGCGTACGATCTTGCACTTCTCACAAATTTTTCTGACGCTTGGTCGAACCTTCATGTCAGCTTCTCCTTGATTCGTCCTCTCGTCGGGTCGTAAGGGGATATCTCAACCGTCACACCGTCGCCCGGCAAGAGCCTCACCGTGACCTGTCTGGCCTTTGCAGTGACCGACGCGGTGATCTCCTCGCCGTCGTCAAGCCTCACTCGGTAAAGCGCCCTGGGCAGCACCGCCTCGATGGTGCCTCGGGTCGTTCTGGTTTCAATCATCCCGCTCGTTAGTCAACCCCAATCGCTTCCTTAATACGTTCCGTGATTTCTTCCAGTGAACCGACACCTTCCACGCCCTTCACCACGCCCTTTGCTTCGTAGTGGGCGAGCACTGGTTCGGTCTTAGCTTTGTATTCCTCGTACCGCTTCCGAACGACCTCCTCGGTGTCGTCCGAACGCTGCACGATCTTGGTTCCCCCACAGGAGACACACTCTCCGTTTTGGGGCGGCGGAGTATAGCGGACGTGATAGGTCTGTCCACAGTCCAAACAGACGCGACGGCCCGTGACGCGCTCGAGGATATTGTCGAGCGGAACTTCCAGCGAAACCACCCGATCGATTCGGCGCCCAAGCTTCTTGAGCATCGCGTCAAGCGCCTCCCCTTGGGCTACGGTCCTCGGGTAACCATCGAAGATCGCACCGTTTTTCGCATCATCCTGGCTGAGGCGCTTCCGGATCAAATCCAGAACCAGGCCGTCAGGCACCAGCTTTCCAGTCGACATGTACTCGTCGAAGCGCTTACCCAGCTCCGACCCGGACTTCCGCTCCGCGCGCATCATGTCGCCGGTCGAAATCTGGGGGACGCCCAGGAGGTCGATCAGGAACTTGGCCTGAGTCCCTTTGCCCGCGCCCGGGGGTCCGAAGAGCAAGAGGTCCATCAGGTGTTCCTCGCTCGGATCCGGGAGCCCTTGGTTCCTGTCAGACCTTCGTAGTGGCGGGTGATGAGATGGCTCTCCACTTGCTGGGCAAAATCGAGCGCCACGCCCACTACGATCATCAACGAGGTTCCGCCGAGATAGAAGGGCACGTTCCATCGTGACTGTAGCAGGGTCGGAAGCGTGACGACGGCGGCGACGTAAAGCGCGCCGCCAACCGTGATTCGCGTGAGGACGGCGTCGATGTACTCAGCGGTGGCCTTTCCGGGCCGGACACCGGGAATGAATGCGCTCTGCTTCTTGAGGTTCTCGGCCACATCGACGGGCTGGAATGTGATTGCCGTGTAGAAGAAACAGAAGAAAATCGTCATAGTCGCGAAGACGACGATGTAGACCCATCCCCCTGGAATGAGGTTGTTGCTGATCCACCGCATCGCGTCCGAAATGTACGGGATGTTGGTGCCCGCGAGGGTGACCGGAAACATCAGCAACGACGAGGTGAAGATTGGGGGAATGACGCCGGCCATGTTCACGCGGAGCGGGAGGTGCGATTGCTGTCCACCATACATCTTCCGCCCGATCATCCGCTTGGCGTAGGTGATCGGCAGCCGTCTCTGCGCGCGCTCGAAAAAGACGATGAACGCAGTCGTGCCGAGAGCGATGACGATCAACAGCATCAGGTCGATCGGTCGGAGCTCCTCGAGATTGAACTGCTCAAGCGTCCTAAGGATGGCAGCAGGAAGGTTGGCCACGATACCCGCGAAAATGATCAGTGAAATCCCGTTTCCCAGGCCCCGCTCGGTGATCTGCTCGCCCAGCCACATCAGGAACGAAGTGCCGGTCGTGAGCGCGAGCACGGTCATGAGACGGAAGCTCCATCCCGGATCCGCGACGATGTCACCCGCGGTCGAGCTCTCGTTCCAGCCCTCCCAGAGCATCGCGAGGCCCATGCTTTGAAAGATACTCAGCGCGACCGTACCGTAACGGGTGTACTGGTTGATCTTGCGTTGCCCGGCCTCTCCTTCCTTACGGAGCTCCATCAGCGAGGGGACTACGACCGTCATCAGCGACAAAATGATGCTTGCTGAGACGTAGGGCATGATGTTGAGCGCGAAAATCGATGCTTGCTCGAGCGCACCACCTGAGAACAGGTTGAAGAGGCTCAAGAAACCGCCCGACTGACCAGCGACGTACTTGCGCATGGCCGCCCGATCAACGCCGGGAGTCGTGACGAAGATCCCGATGCGGTAAACCGCTAGCATCCCCAGAGTGAAGAGGATGCGGCGGCGGAGCTCGGGGATTCGAAAGATGTTCGCGACGGTGCTCATGGGTTGCTACGGGCTTTCGTTTAGGAGGCGGCCGTTGCGACTAGTTCGACAGTGCCACCTGCTTTTTCGATCTTCTGCGTGGCAGTCGCACTTGCAGCGTGGACCTTGACGGTGAGAGCTACCTCGATCTCGCCATCGCCGAGGACCTTAATCATGTCCACTTTCCGCTTGATGAGGCCAGCTTCCCGCAGAGCGGCCTCGTCGACCGTGGCGCCGGCATCGAAGCGGGCCAGGTCCTTCACGTTGATCGTGCCGACTTTCTTGGTGAAGGGGTTCGTGAAGCCACGCTTGGGAAGGCGTCGGTACAGTGGCATCTGCCCGCCTTC
>JBAVOF010000450.1:0-3347 GCA_049691835.1 Polyangiales bacterium | reverse complement strand
GAGGATCGCCGGTGCATACGCTCGGCAACCTCGCTCGCGCCATCGGGCCATCCTTCGACGTCCCCGGAAAGCACCATCATCGGCTCGTAGGCTCCCACTTCGATTTGATCCCGGGCCAGGTACGCCGCGAGCTCGCGGGGTTCGAGCGGGCGCAGTGGAGGCGTCTCTTCGAGGACAACCGTCGTGGACCGGTATAACCCGTACCCAATGCCCGCCGTCACAAGGATCAGCGCAGCAAGCAACAGCCAGGGGGGGCTCTTGCGACTCGGTGCTGTGACCCTTCGGGCCGGTGCGACACCAGCCCTTCGCATACACGACGGGCAGCGCGGTTTGTCGGTCGGTTCCTCTGAGACGAACTCTTTATCACAATGCGCGCAGAAATACGTCGTTGACATGACACGCGAGCATACGGCTACGGTGACGGCGCGTCGACCGGCGGGTCCGGCACGAAACCGCCGCCGTGCGCTCTGGCAACTGCGAAGCCGCATTCCCTGGCGCGCCCCTGGAGCCATTCTCCGTCCCACAGCTCGATTTCGCATTTCACGTCGCCGAGGTCGATCTCGAGACGCGGCTTCGCTTCACTCGGATGCAGTCGCTCTCTCGAGGTCGACGGGAGCGAGCAACAGTCCAGCGCCCGCAATGCCCCCACGAGCTTCGCGTACTCCTTTTCGGGAACGGTGCGCGAAACGGTCATCATCGTACCCGTTGCATCCCTGGTCGTCACGACCAGATCCCGACTGGCCTCGATCACGGCGTGAATGCTCATTCGGTCGGCGCTGCGGCTGATCACGCTCCAAGAGACCACGATCGTGTCGGGGTTCACCCCGGGCAATGGTGCTTTGTCGTTCGATGTGCCTCCCGTGCAGCCGAACGAGAGCACACTCAAGCAAAATGCTGACTTCCACATGGCGCAGACTAGATCACGCTCGCGGTCCAAAGTCCACAGCGTGCGCTACAGGTATCGTGAGGCATACTCTCCCAACGATGGCCGAGGAGCTCGACTGCCTAAGATGCGGAGCCTGCTGCCGGACGGGCCAAGATGGCCGTATCTTGGTCCCGCCCGAGGACTTACTTCGCTGGCGACAGTTGGGCAGAGACGACATCGCGACTGCGGTACAACCGGGGCACTTCGGTATGCTGGGGTTCGCAACACGAGCGGATGGGTCGTGCGTGCATCTGGGTGCGCGCCATAGCCCGCACGCCTGTCAGATATACGAGATTCGAGGGACGACCTGTCGGGAGTTCGAAAAGGGAAGCCGACAGTGTCTGGAATTTCGCAGAGAAGCCGGCATCGGGGCCTGACACGGCCTTGGTGCTGGACGCTGTTGCCAGCGGGGCTCAAATTCGAGTAACACCCCTGCATGGTCCCCCGAGCGATGCTCATGGGAGCGATGGGTTTCGGCGCCTGCGTTCTTGCTCTCTGGCTGCCTGCACGCGCGGAGCTGCCCAAAGAGCAAGTGGGTCAGGTCATGCGGCTCCCCGAGACAGCCGGTGAACACTGGGTATGGGTGCCCGATCGCCTGTTTCGCCATTCCGTCCTGTTCGATGGAGACAGCGGTCGAATGCTCGGCGCTATCGACAGCGGTGCCCAAATCACGCCCAAATCGCCCCTCTGGTCGCGCACGCGCAACGAGATCTACAACGTCGACACAACCTACTCGCGCGGCCATCGCGGTGAGCGACACGACTACGTCGTCGTCTACGATTCGCGTACGCTGGAGGTGAAAGGCGAGGTCGAGATCCCGCCCAGGGCAGCTGACACCGGCACCGGCATCGCGCTGCTCGGCATCCTGGACGGCGACCGCTTCGTCCTCGTACTGAACCAGTCACCCGGCTCGTCGGTCTCGGTCGTGGACGTCCAGAACAGGCGCATGGCAGCCGAAATCCAGACGGCAGGGTGCGCCGCGGTGTTCCCCGCCGGCCCCACCGCGTTTGGCATGTTGTGCGGCGACGGAACGGCGACGACCGTCCATCTCAAAGACACCGGAGATCTCGATCACATCACGCGCAGCACGCCCTTCTTTGACGTGGTCGCCGATCCGGTTGCCGAGAAAGGCGTTCGCGACGGCGCGACCTGGTGGTTCCCTTCCTTCGAGGGATTGCTCTACGAGGTGGATTTCGGAGGTGACACGCCTGCACCAAAGGATCCCTGGCCGCTCTTCACGGCAAACGAGATCCAAGACCAGTGGCGCGTCGGCGGCGCACAACACCTCGCTTATCACCGGGGAACGAGGCGTCTCTACTCGCTGGTCCATCGGGGAGGACCCGGCTCGCACAAAGATCCCGGCGTCGAGATCTGGGTCTATGACCTGGCGGCCAAGAAAAAGGTCGACGTGTATTCAGCGCCCAGTCTGATCGCCGCCTTTTTGGGCCCTCAGGCCGGTTTCGACGCGGACGGAGCAGTCGGAAAAATTATCGACTTCGTACTGCCCAACATGGGTGTTCACAGCATCGCGGTGACCCAAGATGCCCAGCCCTTACTCTTCCTGCGTCACACAGACCTCGGCGCGGTCGGCGTTCTCGACGCGTTGAGCGGACAGCATCTTCGGAACATCGATGAGGCCGGTCTTTCCGGTGCGATGCTGGTGGTTCCATGATCGACCCGGTCCTCGATCTCTCGATTCGCTTGGCTCTGGCGCTCCTATTTGTGATGGCCGCATGGCACAAGGCCAGGGATCGGGCTCGATTTAGCGCAACGCTGCGCGCGTATCGGCTCCTGCCAGCCTGGACGGTTTCCCCGGTCTCGCGGCTCCTGCCTTTGTTCGAGGCGTGCACCGCGATGGGCTTACTCTATGCCCCAACCCGGGAGGCTGCTGTTGTCGTCGCGCTTACACTGCTCGCACTCTACTCGTTTGCGATCGCAGCAAACCTGGTCCTCGGCCGGCGTGAAATCGATTGCGGCTGCTTCGCCTCGTCGGCCCCGGTTCCGCTGAGCGGCTGGCTCCTGGTGCGCAACGGTGTCTTGATTGCGGCTGCATGCGCGCTGCTCGTGCCGGTTCGAGCACGAGTGCTCGTCTGGCTCGATCTGCTCACCGTTGTCATGACGCTCCTCACGGTGTCCGTGCTGTGGGCGGCAGGAAGGCGACTGGCAGCCACTGGCCCGGCGCTGCGCCGAATTGGAGGTGCCCGATGATCGACGCTCTCGTCATTTCGAATGGTGTCCTATGGCTGCTCGTCATCGGACTCGCGCTCACGGTCCTTGCCCTCACCCGCCAAATCGGTCTGCTCCACGAACGTATCTCCCCGGTGGGGGCGCTCTCACCTCATGCGAAGATCAAGGTTGGCGACCCCGCCCCCGTGCTGGCGCTCATCGATCTCTACGATCGTCCCTTGCAAATCGGGGGCGC
>JBAVOF010000449.1:0-6354 GCA_049691835.1 Polyangiales bacterium | reverse complement strand
TCCAAGGAGTGTGGCGGACCAACTCGGGCTCGGAAGCAGGAAGTGCACCTGTCGCTCGGCGTGTTCAGGCAGGGAATCGCCGACGATGCTCCAGGCGCCCTCTGCCGCGAACGTGGGGGCGATAAGGGCGACTTGATCGGCGACGTCGGCGAACAACACCACGTTGCAGCTGGTTTGGAGGAGCGTTCGCACGTAGTCGACGAATGACTTGGTACCGGGCGGATACGCTACCCCCTCACAGTAGACCCCGCCCGCCGCGGCGACTTCCTGGTCGAAGAGGCGCTCCATCATGCGCCCGTACCCGTCGTCTGGATAGAGGATAACGAAGCGCGACAATCCGCGCGACCGAGCCGCGCCAACCAGGGCGGTAAGCTCATCTCGCGGGCTGTAGAGAACACGAAAGACATGATCACCGGCATACGTCACGTCCTCGGACGCGGAAAAGCTCAACAGAGGAACGCCTGCCCGCTGGGTTGCCGCGGCGGCGGCCTCGGTGGTGCGAACCTCGACGGGGCCGAGCACCGCGACCACGCGTTGATCGCCGATGAGCGACTCGGCGGCAGTGCGGGTTTTGGATGGATCGCCGGCGGTGTCCTCGACCGCTAGCTCCGGTCCCCCTTCGTCGAGCGCTGCTAGCTGCATCCCCTGCAGGAGCTGGCGACCGACTTCACGTCCACGACCAGTCAATGGAAGCAGCGTACCGACGACATACGGATTGCCGTGAAGGAACTCGTCAGCGCGGGCGATCAGGATGATCACGTCCGGATCATCGTTGGACCCGCTCGCGCGCAATGCTTCGGCCGTTCGCGCCACCAGATCGGCATCCTGGATGTCGAGGGCATGCGCGAGGAGCCTCATCGACACGAAGACCTGGGGCAGGGCGCCCGCACGAAGCTCGTCAAAGAGCGCGCCCGTCTCTTCGATGGTGAGCTTCTTCACCGACAGCTCCACAGCGGCCCGGACCCGCCCGGGGTCGGGCGGACTCCCTCCTCGCGCGATTAGCGTATCTAGCTCGCGAAGCGCAAGCGCCGCGCTCGTCGTCTCCTCGGCCGCAATCACCGTGGTGTCCCAAAGCAACGCCTGTTCCTCGGGCGGGAATCGCTCGCCAGCGATGGGTTCGATCGTGCTCAGCGCCCGTTCGGGGTCTCCCAAGTGCAACTGGCATGCAGCCAGGTGCAGTGAAGCGCGGATTGCAATCGCCCGGTCCGTACTGCCTTGCGCTTGCTCGAAGTGCGGCACCGCGATCTCGCACCGACCGATATCGGAGGTCAGTACGCCCAGCTCGAGACGAGCCAGATCCGCTTCCACGGTGCCCTGATTGTTGATGATGAACGTCTCGTAGGCGTTCTGCGCACCACGGATGTCGCCGGCGGCAACCATGGCTCGCGCCTGGGTGATCCCTGCTGGCGGCGCTTTGTCGAGCGGGCTTGCAACCGTTCTAGGTCCGCAGCTGCTGACGAAGATCAGCGCCACACACGACAACGCGCGTCTCAACATGCGGCACCACGATACATGCCCCTCGGCTGCCCCGCCACGTAGCGACCCCTCAGAGCGACACGTCCCAGCACTCGGCCAGCCTCGCGAACTCCTCGATCGAGAGTGTTTCGCCCCGCCTTTTCGGGTCGATGAGTGCTTGGTTCAAGGCGCGATCTGCGCGGTCTGCATCGCCAGCCGCTCGCAACGCATTGCGAAGCGTCTTGCGGCGCAGTTGAAAAGCAGCGCGGACCACCTCCTGGAACTGCTCGGTCTCTTCCGCCAGCGGCACCTCGCGTGGAGTCAGCCTAACGACCGAGCTTTCGACCTTTGGCGGGGGGTAAAACGATCCGGGACGCAGCCGGGCCACCGTTTGCACCTCGAAGCCAGCACGCATGAATACGGTCAAAGCGCCGTACTCCTTGGTCCCGGGCTCAGCAACGAGTCGGTCGCGAACCTCGCGCTGCACCATCAAGACCGCGCCGTGCAAGGCAGGTCGCGATGCGACGACACGGCGAAGAATGGCGCCCGTCGCCTGGTACGGCAGATTTCCGGTCACCACGAGCTTTGATCGACAGGCTCTCGAATACGCACGCAAGTCGAAGTCCGCCGCATCCCCTTGACGGATCTCGAGGCGTTCGTGACCGCCCAGCTCCTCTCGAAGCACCTGCACCATGTCTCGGTCGAGCTCCACAGCAAGAACGTGACAGCCCCGCGCCAGGAGCGCGTAGGTCAGTGCGCCAAGCCCTGGTCCGAGCTCGACCAGGTGCCGCCCCAGTGCGCTCGCTGCATCCGCGATCTGAGCGATGGCGCCAGGCTGAATCAGGAAGTTTTGGGAAAACGACCGCTTGGGAAGCAGGTCGTATTTCCTAAGTAGATCCCTGGCGTCAGGCGGGTCCGTCCCATGCCCGGTCATCGGGTGAAGCATCGAATATCATGGAGGTTTTGCGTCGAAAGTCCCATACGAGATCCTCTTGTGTCACCGCGGTTGTCAGGCGGGAAGGCGTTATTATATTGGTCAAGCCCGTAGTTTGACCTACGTTAAAGGCAGAGGAACCAATGCTTCCAGGCTTCATCATCGAGCAGATTCGACAGCGCGAGGAAGAAGAACAGGCAAAGCGCCAGATTTCTCAAGTCGAGCTGCACCTTCCGCTTCCGGAGGGCTCGAAGCCGTCCGAGCGCGATGAAGACCCGGAGCGGGGCATCGTGATCATCGATCTACTGGGTTACTGATAATCCGCTAGACTGCGGGTGTGTCAGATCGTGCCTTAGTGAGCCTGGATGAGCTAGCGGGCTCTCTTCAAGCATCGCTGGGGGCCTCGAATGACCGGGATCGGTCGGCGATCGAGGCTGCCTTGGTCTGGTGCAGGGTCGAACGCGGCGAGCTTGGGGAAGCGTTTCGGCTACTGTGGGAAGCCACGGAGGGGCCCGATTCGACCCACGCGCGACGGGCGACGCGCGCCGAGCTTCAGGCGTATTGCGGCAACGAGGATGCTGCGCTGGCCTTGATCGGTGAGCTGCCCGAGTCCGACGCCGTGCCGCCGATGGTTCGCGCGCGCGTTGCGGCCTCACGGGGCGATTGGGAGTCAGTCCGCCGCGATGCTTTGGAAGCTTCTTCCACCGCGCGGGATGGGGCGAGCCGCGCGCTGCTGCTCGCGGCCCGCGCGACCATAGAGCTCGATCGGCGCGGTGAGGCCCTGAAGATCCTCGACCAAGTCGAGGAAGCCACCCCCGTCGAAGTCTTGGGTGTGCAGGCGCTACGGGCGCGACTGTCCGACCAGGATCCGGCACAGGCTTTGATCGAGGTCGCCGAACGCGCGCGGAAGCGAGGCGCGATGCGCCTGTGCGCCGACATCTGGGCCGACCTGAGCGCTGTCTACGCCCGTGCGCAAGCGCAATCGGACGAAATGCGCAAAGCGGCTGTGCGAGCGGTCGAGATCTGGGACGACATGGCGACCTCACTGCCGCTGCCGCTTCGCGCGGGGTTCTGGCGCGACGCCACGCGGTCCGCGATCCGCGAAGCGTCCCGGCGACCGACTGCTTCTCTAGACATCCCAGCCGCGAGCGGACTGCCGGGATTGCTGCGCACCATGAGGCGGCTGGCGAGCGAGCACGATTTGGACAAGCTCCTGGCGGTGATCACCGATGGTGCGGTCTCCCTGAGCGGAGCGGAGCGCGGCTTCCTGTTGCTCGTCGACGAGCATGGGGTGCTCGAAGCCAAGACCATTCGGCAAGCCGAGAGCCAACTGGGTGAGCAGACCGCTTCTTTCAGCCGATCGATCGCCGAGACCGTGCTGATCGACGGCGAGCCGGTGATCACGGTCGACGCGTCTCATGATGCTCGAGTTCAGGACTACATGTCGGTTCACCGACTCATGCTGAAGTCCATCGCATGTCTGCCCATCGCGTCACGGGGCCGAGTTTGGGGCGTTCTCTACCTCGAGCACCGAAGCGCCAGCGGCCGGTTTGCGGGAACCGACTTGTCCTTGCTTCGGGCCTACGCGGACCAAGCGGCAATCGCCATCGAAACGTCCGAGCTGATCGCTCGCATCGAGCGCCAGAAGCAACACTTGGAGCGCGCCAATCTCGCACTTCGCGAAGCCAACGAACGGCTCGAAGAGCGGCTTCACGGGCAATCCGAGGCCCTGCAGCGGACTCGAAAGGAGATCGTCGATCTCCAAGCCGCGTCGTCTGCAACCGAGCGATGGGGCATCGTCGGGGCCAGCGACGGGATGCGTCAAGTCTATGAAGTGCTCGACCGCGTCGCCGAACGCCAAGTCCCAGTGGTGCTGGTCGGCGAGAGCGGGACCGGCAAGGACTTGCTCGCCCGCGCCATCCACCGCGGGAGCCCACGAGCCGAGATGCCGTACATCTCGCTCAACTGCGGTGCGATCCCCGAGGGTCTGCTCGAGAGCGAGTTGTTCGGCCACGTCGCGGGGGCATTCACCGGGGCAGCACATGCACGGGAGGGAATTTTTCGTCAGGCCCACGGTGGCACGTTGTTCATGGACGAAATAGCGGACATGCCACCCCGAATGCAGCTCGACTTGCTCCGCGTGCTGCAGGAACGACGCGTGCGTCCCGTCGGCGGCTCTGAGGAACAGACCGTCGACGTGCGCCTGCTCACCGCGTCGAAACGACCGCTTCGCGAGCTTGTCGAGGAGGGAGCACTACGGGAGGACCTGTACTATCGCCTCGCAGTGGTGGAGATCAATCTGCCACCGCTCCGTGATAGGCGTTCGGACATCCCACTGCTCTGCGATCATTTCCTGTCGCGCCTCGCGGAACAGCGCGGGGAGCGCAAGAAGCGGTTGAGCCGTCCCGCCCTCCAACGGCTGTTCGCCCACGATTTTCCTGGAAACATTCGCGAGCTCGAGCACCTCATGACCAATGCCACGGTGTTTGCAACCGGCGACACCATCGAGGTGGACGACCTCTCGATCGATGCGAGCTTGCCGGTGCGAACGTCCAGCGAGAGCGCCGAAACCTATCGGGCGTTCAAGGACACGGAGCGCGACCGGATTCTCGCGGCTCTGAACGCGCACGGTTGGAACCGCGCCCACACGGCGCGCGCCCTCGGGATGGCGCGCAGGACGTTCTACCGGCGACTCAAGGAGCACGAAATCGAGCTCCCCGATCCAAATCGCTAGAGGTTCGCTGGCGAACCCGCGTTCGATGTACCGGCGTCGTACTCCTCCGGGGTTTCCCCTGGGGGGAGGTAGAGAGGTGGCTCGCCCGGCCGTGACCAATCGACCCAGTAAACCGGCTTCGAGCGAACGTCGACGTGTACGAAGTTGCCCCTCGGGTAGTATCCCACGCCGACTTTGGAGAGCGTCAGACAGTAGTCCCGCAGCACTTCGTTAGGCACACCTTCGATGCGGATGTCGATGGCTTCGCCCGTTGCATGCCGGCTCGATCCGCTATCACCATCCTTGTCGGAGCGATAGGCGCTGACGACCACGATGGTTCGCCCATTGAAGTGCTCTGCTAGGTACGCCAGCACGCGCATGAGCCGCGTGTTCGGGCGAGCAGCTTCGTCGGTCTCGCGGTCTCGAAGGAAACGCGCGAGTCGCCCGCGCGCTTTCGGGTCGGGTTTCCCGGCCTTGTCGAAAAGGCGGACGCGAAGGTCCTCTTTGTTCGCCGGGCGTTCGAGCGTGACCAGCCCGTTGAGTGCCGCCTTGCGAGTGCTCCTCGACTCCGTGTCGTCGGCATACCCCGGGAGCTCTAGGCGCTGTCCGACTCGAAGGGTGGACTCGGGTTTGAGACCATTCGCCGACGCAAGCGCCTTCACACTCACCTTGTTTAGCTGCGCCAGACCCGTGAGAGTCTGTCCCGGGTATACGTAGATCACGCCTTTGGGTGGGATCCGGAGCACCTGACCGACTCGGAGGCTCGCCGTTTTCTTCAACTGATTGGCTGCCGCGAGATTGGTCACCGAGACGCGGTAGCGAGTCGCGATCGCACCTAAGGATTGGCCCGGCTGCACGGTGTGCTTGCGCTGCGCATGGGCAGGCGAGTGTAGAAGGAAGACCAAGAACAACGTCGCGACGACACGCCACACCCCAATCCAACCCGTCACAGCCCGACGAGTATTGATGAGTCGCGGGGCAGGGCAACTAAGCGGCGAGCATCTCGGATTTTTTGCCTTCGGCACCGAGCATTGCGACCATGAAATCCGGCACCTTTGCTCGTTGACAATCGGTGGGTTCGCGCGTTGAGCACAAGCGGTGTTGGACGATCGCGGACATCTGCGTTCCGCTCGATAGGTTCATATAATTTATGCATAATTGGCGCCTAATTTAGTGCTAAATTGTCCTAAGTTGCTTGACCCTAGTGTGGTTCGGTCATAGCCTTCTTCAAGAGTAACGCGCTGTGCGTACT
>JBAVOF010000448.1:0-9860 GCA_049691835.1 Polyangiales bacterium | reverse complement strand
TCTACCGACAGGGTCCGCGGTTTCTGGACATGACCAGCGCCTTCGACCCCGCCCTCATCGAGACCGCAAGCGAAGTAGCAACATCGCTGGGGTTTGGGCTCAAGCGCGGTGTGTACGCTGGCCTCTTGGGGCCCGCATACGAAACTCCTGCCGAGGTGCGGATGCTTCGGACAATCGGCGCGGACGCCGTCGGGATGAGCACGGTGCTCGAAGTGCTTGCCGCGCGTCAGATGGGCGTTCGCGTGCTGGGGATCTCTTGCATTTCGAATCTCGCAGCGGGGATTTCTAAGCGGCCACTGAGCCACGAAGAGGTCGAAGAAACCACCAGTCGCGCCGGGGTACGTTTCGAGTCGCTGCTCTCGGGCGTGTTGGAGTCCATGTGATGGACGAAGGCGCTTGGAAGATCTTGAAGCGCGCCGCGATCAACGCGCGCGCGCACGCGTATGCCCCGTACTCCGGGTTCACGGTCGGAGCCGCCATTCAAACAAAGAGCGGCGCGGTCTTCATCGGCTGCAACGTCGAGAACGCGAGCTACGGCGCGACGATTTGCGCGGAACGCGCAGCACTGGCGGCGACCGTTGCGGCGGGCGAGCGTGAGCTGATTGCGCTCGCGATCGTTTCAGGGGCGACCAGCCCCACTCCGCCCTGTGGAATCTGTCGACAGTCTCTGGCGGAGCTTGCGCCTGACCTTCCGATCCGGAGCTACACGGGCGGCGCGCACGCGGAATTCGACATTGGCTCGCTCTTTCCCGACGCCTTTGGTCGCGACCAGCTCGACTGAGCCCCGCTCAGTCGCTTCCTCCGCCGATCCGACGGAGCTTCGCCTCGACGTCGGCTCGATCGATCGCGCCTGGCTCCGCGAGCTCCAGATATCGACCGTACTGCACGATGGCATCCTGCCGCTTCTTTTCCGCATAGTAGATCTCGCCCACCAGTCGGTGCGCGTCCGCGAGCCACCCCTTCTCTTCTGGGTCTTCGTCGCCCAGGGACGTGGCGGTATTCAGAGACGTCAGTGCTTGCGCTTGGCGACCTTCGTCGAGCTGCAGACGCCCCAATCGGTACCACCAGTAGCCGCGCTTGGGGTTGCCCGCGACAGCTTTCTCGAGGGCGGCAATCGCTTCGCCCGTCTGACCGAGTTGGTAGTGGCATTCGGCCATCGCGGCCCAGGCGTCGATTCGCTTCGGATTGAGCTCTACCGCCATGCGCAAGTCGTCCAGAGCGTCGCGGACGGTGCCGGCGCGGATTCGAATGCGGGCCCTGAGCCAGTACGCGTCGCCGAGCGTCGGGTCGAGCTTCAATGCGGCGTCGAGCTCCCGCAAAGCGCTCGTCATTTCGTTCGCCTCGAGCGCGACCCAGGCGACGTACATGCGAAAGAGCCCGTTCTCGGATTGGAGGCGCGCGGCGCGTACGAAGTGCTCTCGCGCCGGCTCCAGATGGCCCCGTTCCAGCTCGATGCGACCGAGATAGTGCTCGGCTTCGGCCGAGTACGGCTGGGCATCGATCACCTGCTGCAAGAGCGCCTGGGCTTCGTCGAGCTTACCGGTCATGACCAGGACGGCGCCCAAGCGCGACATGAGCGCGGCATCGTTGGGTGTCTCCTTGAGCGCATCACGGTAGCTGGTAGCGGCCGCGTCCATGTCATCGCCGGCCTCTGCAAGTCGGCCCCTCTCGAGGGGAAGGCCGGGAAACTTGGCGTCTAGCTCCTGCACCTTCGCTAACGCCACGGACGCCTCTTGGAGCATGCCCTTGCGGCGATAGGCAACGGCAAGCCCAAACTGGGCCGAGGAATCTCGGGGCTCCATCTCGAGCGCGGCCACGAACTGGGTGATCGCATCGTCGACCCGGTTGCGCTGAAGCTCGGCCCAACCCAGGAGGCGCCGAACTTCGGCTGTGATGTCGACATTCTTCTGCGCCTCGACGAGAACGCCGACCGCCTCTCCCGGACGCTTGGTCGACGTGTAGTGTTGGGCTAACGCGATGTAGGCCCGAAATGATTTGGGCTCGAGCCGGATGGCGTTGCGGAAATGGGTCACCGCTTCCTGTGTGTCGCCAAGGCCCTCGGCGACCTTGCCGAGCCAGAGCTCGACCTCGGCGCTCACGGGCTCCGGAGTCTGCAAATCGTCGAGCACCTTCCAGGCATCCTGGGCCTTGTCCATCGCAAGAAGCGCTTCGGCAGCGCCGAGCTTCGCCTCGACCAGGACTCTGGGTTTGCCGGTCACGTGCATCTCGGCGCCCGGCCGAATGTCCGATCCGAGCACCGTTTGGAAGCGCGCATAGGCGTCCGAATACCCACCCTCCAGCAAGACGAGTCGCGCCGCACCAAGGGCCGCGTCGGCATTGCTCGAATCGAGCTCGATCGCTTTTTCGTAAAGCTCGCGCGCCGCGCCCATGCGACCCCGCCGTTCCTCGATCTGGGCGACGCGTGCGAGTGCGGCGGACTTGTCCGCCCGTGCCACCTGCAGGGTGCTGCCTTCGATGGGTTCGAGACCAGCCGGCGCTTGGAGAAGCGCGAAGGCTTGATCGATCTCACCGTTCGCGATCAGCAAGTCGGCGAGCGCGATGCGAGCGCCCGCATGTTGTGGGCTGAGCTTCTGCGTCGCCCCGCTGGCTGCCGCAGCCTTGTCTGATTCGCCAAGCATGCGATAGGCGCGGGCAAGCCCCCACTCGGCGCGTGCGCTCTCGTCCTTCTTCAGGGCGCGCTCGAAGGCCTGGACTGCAGCTTTGCCATCGCGGCGCTTCAAGGCGACTTCACCGGCGACCAGGTCGGTGTAGACATCGGTCGGATCATCTTGCGCGGCCAGCGCGATCTCGGAGGCGGCGGTGGTGAGGTCGGCATTGCGCAATGCGTCGGCGGCCAGCGCCACGTGCACGCGCGGCGCGTGGTCCCCCCTGCGCTGCAAGTGCAACCTGAGCTCGTCGGCGATGGATGCGCTTTCGGCGTCCTGCCCATAGCGCGCCTGATAATAGGACTCATGCAGGAGCGTTCTCGCGACGAGCGAGCGGTTGAGACTCGCGTCGCCTCGGGCCTGTTCGAGGTCAGCGAGGGCCCGCCGCGTATCGGCGTACGTATCGGAGGACGCGACCAGCTCAGCTTTCTCGATCGCCTGCGCCACCAATACCTCATCGCCCGCCGCAGGAAGGAACGGCTCTAGCAAATGAAGCCCGAAAAGACCGTACTCGGTTCGTCCGAGATAGAAACCGGCGCCAAGCACCGAGATGATCGCCGCCAGGGCTATTAGGGCTTTCATCAACCAAGGGGGACGTTTGATCGCGGTCGCCCTTACCTCGATCTTGCGCTTGGATGCCGCGACGGGATCGAAGGCCGGGCCGCTGGGCCTCGGCATCCGGTGCACCCCGTCGTCTCCCTCTCTCGGAAGCTCTGAAAACTCAAGCTCCTCTGGCTCGGCGGACTCCGGCCCCGGCCGGTCACTCGATCGTTCGACCGTGGCGGCCCCGAACGCCTGATCCAGGGGGGGCGGCGCCCCGGGCGGCCTCGCGGGCATGTCGAGATCCATTTCGAGATCGAGATCGTCCCCGTCGGGCAGGTCGAGCTCAATCGGCCCCCCACCATGGACCCGCTCTGGACCGTCGAAATCGAGGTCCATGAAGTCCTCCCTAGCGATGGGCAGATCCTGTTGTGAACGGGGCATCGGCAAGTCGGAGTCGAGCGCGATGGGCGCCGGTATCGAAGAAGCCGTTTTCGGAGTGGGTAGCTCGGCGTCGGAGAGCGCCATCGGTAGATCGATCTCCTCGCCTGCCGCCTCGATCTCGCGCGCTCGTGACGGGCCACGCGGGACCGGCAAGTCGATTTCGGTTGGCAGAGAACCGGACAGTGGCGCGGGGAGGTCCGTGCCGCCCGGACCACCGTACGGGGTCGGCAAGTCCATGTCGGCGAAAGGATCAAAGCCCGAGGGCGAGGCTCCCGCCTTCGGGGCTGGAAGTTCGGCAACCCCAGAGTCATCAAACGGATCGAAGTCCAGCGAGCGGCCCGATCTCTTGGGTACGGGAAGATCACCGACTTCCCCGCCCGCGTAGGGCGCCGGCAGGTCGACTTCGCCGGCGGGCGTCGGCAGGTTGGACGGCGGAGACTTGATCGCCGCCGCCGGCGTAGGTGGCGGCGCACCCGGACCGAGCCCAACCTGCGTCGGCTTGCGCTGCGCTCGTTTGATCGTCCCGGGGGCGGCGCCCCCTCCGCTCTTGGCGGTCGTTCCGTCGCGATGAACTTGAAAGCTTTCGCTGCACTTTGGGCAGCGCATACGAAGCCCGTTCGACGGCAAGCGGTGTTCATCCACGTCGTAAGACGCATTACACGACGGGCAACTGACCTTGATCATGACCCCTACTGTCTCCCCGGATCAAAGATAACACGCCTGCTCCATGTCTCATAAACCATCGCAATCGGATTCCGATCGGAGCGGAACCAAGAGGCCATGGACGTGGATGTCCTACCTTGACGCCCCAGGAGCTGGAGGACTACCTTCTCGTCAATCGTGAAACGAAACGTTCAAATCGAAATCGCCGGTGCCAGCTATCGCATGTCCTCGGACGCAGACGAAGCCTACCTGCAACGCCTCGCCGATATCGTGAATGAACGAGTGCAGGCGCTCGGCCCCAAGGCGGCCCGTGCCGCGAGCCCCGCGCAGTTGCTGGCGGTCGTCGCGCTTGGCCTCGCGGAGGACCTGGATGCGTCCAAACGCCGGCAGGAGGATTTCGAGATTAAGACGCGTGAGGTCGTAAGCACGGCGATCCGGCGCATCGATCAACGACTGCTGGCGGACGCCGAGCTCGCTCAGCAGATCGAGCCGTGAACGGGGACGAGACCCGAAGCGCCGAACATGGGCTCCGTCAACGCGCCAAGCTAGCGCTGCGTAGTCAAATGCGAGCCGTACGCGCGGCACTGCCGGAGTCGGCCTGCGACGCTCGTTCGGAAGCGATAACCGAACGCATGCTTTCGCTCGAAGAGCTTGACCAAGCGGTCACGATCCTCGCGTTTGCTTCGATTCGGAACGAGGTGCGCACGCGCCCGACCATGGAAGCGGCCTGGGTCAGGGGGAAGCGGGTGGCGCTACCGAGGGTGGTCGGAGACGAGCTGCAGTTGCACGTAGTCCATCCGGACACGGAGCTGGTCGAGGGCTCTTTCTCGGTGCCAGAGCCACCGGAGTCGGCCGAACGAGTTGGGCCCGAAGAGGTGGATTTCGCACTGATTCCCGCGTTGGCCGTCGATCCACGCGGCTTTCGAATCGGGTACGGCGGGGGCTACTACGACAGGCTGCTGCCACTGCTCGAGCAGGCACGCACGTGCGTTCTGGCATACGATTTCCAGTTGATCTCAGAAGTGCCGGAGCTCCCGTTCGATGTGGCCGTGGATCTGATCGTCACCGATGAACGGGTGATCCGCACGACCTGAGCTACGGGGCGCGGCCGGCACCGATGGTATAGATCCAGCGTGGTCGTGGACACAGCACAGCGAAAGCTCGACAACCTCCCGTCCTCGCCCGGGGTCTATGTCTTTTACGGCGCCGACGGGAAGGTTCTGTATGTCGGTAAGGCACGCAGCCTCAGGAACCGCGTGCGGAGCTATTTTCAGCCTGGGTCCACTGATGTGCGTGCTTTTGTCAGCCGGCTCGAGCGCGAGCTGACAGACATCGAAACCTTCATCACGCTCACCGACAAGGAAGCGGCGCTGCTCGAGAATCAACTCATCAAATCGCACCAGCCCAAGTACAACGTGAAGCTCCGCGACGACAAGGAGTTCTTGTCGTTGCGGCTCGACGCGAAGAAACCATGGCCGCGGCTGGAGGTAGTCCGACGTCCCAAAGCCGACGGGGCCCAGTACTTCGGGCCGTATCACTCGGCGACCGCCGCAAGGCAGACCCTGCGACTGGTGAACCGGTATTTCCAACTGCGGACGTGTACGGACACCGAGTTTCGGATGCGCTCACGACCGTGTCTCCAGTATCAGATCCGGCGATGCCCAGGTCCGTGCGTGCTGCCAGTGGACGAGGCGGAGTACAGCGCGCAGGTGGCGAACGTCGCTCGGTTTCTCGACGGGCGGCACGACGAGCTGGTCCGTGATCTCGATGAACGAATGAAAAATGCCTCGGGCCAACTCGAGTACGAGCAGGCAGCGATCTATCGCGATCAGCTTCGCGCAGTGGAGAGCTCGCAAGAAGCGCAGCGGGTGGCGGGAGTGCAGAAGTCCGATCAAGAGGTGATCGGTTTCCACCGACAGGGCGATCAAGTCGAAGTTGCGGTGCTGAGCTTGCGAGCAGGGCGCCTGTTTTCCGTACGCACGTTCGCGCTGCGTCGAGTTGCGGTTCCGAACGACGAAATGCTCGGAGCCTTTCTTCGCCAACACTTCGCCGAGCGCACCCTGCTGCCGGACGAGATCCTGGTGCCGGTGCAGATCGAGATGAGCGAAGCGCTGGAGGAGCTGTTCAGCGACAATCGCGGGCGCCGCGTGCAGATCGTGGAACCCAAACGCGGCGCTAAAGCCAAGTTGCTTGAGCTGGCGAGAGAGAATGCGGAGCACGCGTTCAATGAGAAAGAGCGGGCGCGCGAGGACGTCGACGCCCGCCTGCAAGGGCTGCAACGACAGCTTCGATTGTCGGTGCTCCCTCGCCACATCGAATGCGTGGACATCTCGCACACGGGCGGCGAGGAGACGGTGGCGGTGTTCGTGAGGTTGGAGGACGGTGTGCCCTCCAAAGAGCGCTATCGAAGCTTCCACGCAAAGCTCGCTAGTGGTGGCGACGATTACGCGGCGATGTATGAGGTGTTGGTACGTCGGCTGCGCCGCGGCAAAAGCGGAGAGGAAGGCTGGGAGCTCCCCGATCTGCTCGTCGTCGACGGCGGCAAGGGACAGCTCGGTGTGGCTGTCCGAGCCCGGGAAGACGTTGGCGTTCCAGACCTGGAGCTTGCCTCAGTGGCAAAACCGCGGATCAAGTCCACGGGCGAAGAGGAAGGAGATCGAGTGTTTCTCCCGGGGCAGAAGAACGCCCTTCCCGTGAGGGGCAATTCCGCGCTCTCGCTGTTGCTCCTGGCACGGGACGAGACACACCGGGCGTCCAACGCCCTGAGGAAGAAAGTGGGACGCAAGAGGCGGCTTCGGAGCGAGCTCGACGTGGTGCCCGGGGTTGGGCCGAAGACGCGCGGCAAGCTCCTGCGCAATCTGAGCTCGCTGCGAGGTGTGATGGCGGCAACCGAGGAGCAGCTGATCGAAGCGGGCGCGACGCGACGTCAAGCACGGGCGATCAAAGAGGCCCTCGGGGACCATGCGACAGTCACACCGGACGCCGATACCGCGGAGGAGACCGCGATCGACAATGCGTTTCAGCCGGACTGAGCGGGTCGCCAGCGACGTCGCGAATGACAATCGGCAGGACAGCAACCACCTCCGATTGGCGTGAGCGTCGAGGCGGGGCTTGCCTGGCCTCAGGCCCGAAGCCCAACCGGCTAGCTTTGCAAGCCGAGCCGTTCGCCGAACCCCCGCTTCCTGTTCCGCTGCGCCCCGGGACGCCAGTTGCACGGCACAGTTGCTGTCGCTACAGCGCCGCTGGCAGGCGCACCTCGAACGAGGCGCCACCCTGTTCCCGATTCGTGGCCTCGATCGAACCGCCAAGGAGCTCGACGATCGTGTGGCAGACCGCGAGGCCCAGGCCGGTTCCCTGCCCCGCGGCTTTGGTCGTCACGAACGGGTCAAATACCTGATCGAGGATGTCTCGGTCGATGCCGGGTCCATCGTCCTCGACGATGAGCTGCACGACGCCGCCCCCGTTCGACGCGCGAACTTCGATACGACCCTTTCCGCCGAGCGCGTCCGCCGCGTTGAACAGGAGGTTCAGCAGGAGCTGCCGCAATCGTTCGTGATCTCCACGGACCCGCGGAAGGCCATCCTCGAGCACGAGCGTGAGGTCGATGTCGCGAAAGCGGGATTGTCGATCGATGAGCTTGACGGTGTCGGACACGACCTCCGACAGGTCGGCCGAGCTTTCGATGCGTCCCCCGCGGCCCGGCTCGTGTCTCGAAAAATCGAGCAAGTCGCGGATGGTGTGATGAATTCGCTCGGTCTCACGCTGGATGCGCCCTATGAACTCTGTCTCTTCGTCGGGATCGAGGTCACCCACCTGCATCAAGTCGAGCAAACCGCGAATCGCCGCCAAGGGGTTGCCAATCTCGTGCGCGACGCCGGCTGAGAGTCGCCCCACTGCCGCCAAGCGCGCGCTCCGAATCAGTTGCTCCTGCGCCGTGGTGAGATCGCTGGTCGTGCGTTCGAGCTCCTCGAGCCGATCTTGAAGCGCCGCCCGGTCTTCGCGGAGCTGGGCGGCCATCTCGTTGAACGTCGCTGCCAAGCGAGCGACTTCGGCAGCGCCTTGAACGGGAACGCTCGTGCGCAGGCTCCCCGCGGCCAGTCGCTCGGAAGCCAACTGCAATCGGTCGATGGGACGAACGATGAAGTACGTGAGCAACACGTACGTCAGCAGGAGCACGGTTGCCGCGGTGAGGCCGAGATAGAATAAGAACAGGCTGCGGCGCGCCGCATCGCCACGCCCGCCGGCGGGAACCCAAACGCGCAGCTCCACCCCGCTGTCGGTTGTCGCCGTTGCGTCGGGCTCGCCACTCAACACACCCCAAGATCTCAGTGTGTCCTTGCCTCCGTGAATCTCGACGCGCTCGACGAGGCCCGTGTCGACCATGCGCGCAATCGACTCCGCGCTCAGTCCCTCTCCCTGTGGCCCTGCACCAGCCGCCAGCGCTTGCGCCAACGCGGCGGCGCGCGTGCGCTGCTCTTCGGCGTTCTCGCGCTCATCGAGCCGCGCAGTCACCAGGCTCAGCAACACGAACGCTGCGCCGAACGCGACGATGAGCGCGACAATGAGCTGGCTTCGAAGCCCCAAGCCGAACGGACGCCCCATGCCCACAGTGTACCGCCTCAATCTCTTGACCCGCCACGCGGGCCGGTGCATGGGGGGAATCATGACACGGGGCGCCCGTCTCGGGGTGATCGTTGGCTCGATCCTCGTCTTCTCGTCGTTGGGCGCGCGTGCGAACGCGCAACGGCAGGGAAACGGGCTCTATGGCCGTTGGGATCGCGCGCTGACGCTCGCGCTGGGCGCCGGGCCAGGCGCGACCTGGATCGACCGAGAAGCCGACCCGAACGTCGTCGGAGAGGCACGGTTCCTGGTGGCCGACGTAGCGGGGGTGGTGCTTTCGGGGCGATGGGGTCCGAGTTCCGGTCAACATCTCTTTCTCGGCGTGGACCTTCGCCCCCTCTTCCCGGCGCTCTTCTTTTTGTACATGCAAACCTGGAACGAGTTTGCCGACCTGATGTTGCAATCGATCTTCTTCGAGATCGGGCCGGCGTTCTTGCTCGATGGCGAGGGAACCACCGGGCTCGGCGTCGGGTTCGGATTTGGTATTCCGCTCTACCGGCCATTGACCACTGTTCGTGGGCTGTGGCTCCGGATCGCCGCGCGTCACGTGAACGCGGATCCGTCATATCGCAATACCGCGGTGGATTCGGATCGCTCGCAGTGGACGCTCTACACTACGTTCGTCGTCCGCTTGGGTTTCAAGCCGAATCTCAGCCACTGGGAGCCGTCGAGGCCTCGTCGCCGGTAGCTTGGCTGCAACGCGGAACCCGGGTACAACCCTCTGCGTGAGGCGCACGAAAATCGTCTGCACGCTCGGACCTGCCAGCGAGAGCACGGCGACGATCGGCGAGCTCGTCGCCGCGGGGATGGATTGTGCGCGCCTGAACTTCTCACACGGTGACCACGAGTCACACGCGGCGGTGGCCGAGCTCGTGCGTGAGGCGGCGACGGCTGCGCGGCGCCCGGTCGCGATCTTGGCGGACATGC
>JBAVOF010000447.1:0-11293 GCA_049691835.1 Polyangiales bacterium | reverse complement strand
GTCCGCGGCGATCTCCTCCGCCTGCGCATCGCGGATATCCAGTGCGGTGAGCGTCGATTCGAGGTGCAGCGCGTAGAGTCGGACGAGCTTGGAACCGATTTTAGCGTCCGCCGCGATGGCGACTCGTCCTCCAAGCCGCGGCTCGTCAGGATCCGCTGTGCCCGGGGGCGTGTACCAGCTCCGGTTCGCCGCGTGCCGTATCTGACGGACGTTGCCGAGCGGGTAGCGCGATATGATGGCGTTCCCGTGCTCGCAGATCGGTGGATCGTACGGGCCGCTGGGACCACGGTTACCCGGCAGCTCGACGAACTCGGTCGCGTACACGTAGTAGTATCCGAGACGTTCGGCGTAGTCGCGACCGATGTTTCGGAACTCCGTACGCCGACACCCGCGATCGACCTCGCTCAAGAGCAGAACATCGGGAACGGGGAAGTCCACCCCACTGCTGATCATGTCGAGCTGTGTGTCTACCTCGAAGCCGCGCAGGATGTTGTACGCGAGCACCACGAGCTCGTCGTTCGGCGAGGGCTCCACCGTCGAGAACGTCGCACCCTCGATGACACAATCGATGAAGGTCGTATCGGGCGCATTGTCTGGTGCGGCGGCGTCCGCACACAGCCGTTCCGTGCGCACGTCGGGCGCTTCGGTGCGCCAGGCGAACTCCTCGAACACGGGTTCGGGATTGCCGCCAGCACCCATTCCACCACTGGCCGCCTCACCGTTTCCGCAGGCGAGCGCGAGGCTCGCCACCAGCATTGGTGACAGAGCGGCAATTCTCTTTGCAAGCATGGCGGAACGGTACGCGATCGGTGCCCCAGAGGCACCTACCAGCGTGCGCGGCCTATGGCGCAAGCCCCGGGCGCGACTATCCTTGAGCCCATGCTCTCCAAGCTCGCTCTTCTCGCACTGGGAATCATCGTCGCGACCGTGCTCTACATGCGTTTCAGCGCGGTCCGGATCTCTGGCAGCGAAGCCCGTCGGCTCGTCTCGAATGGCGCGGTCCTCGTCGACGTACGGAGCCCGCAGGAGTTCGCTGCAGGGCACATCGAAGGGGCCATCAACATCCCGGTCCAAGACCTCGGCGGACGCGACGCGGAGCTCGGCGACAAGGCCGGCGAGGTCGTCGTCTACTGTCAGAGTGGGGGTCGCAGTGCGGTGGCAAAGCGGTTCCTCGAGAGCCGCGGATTCACCAGCGTCCACGACATGGGCGGCATCGCGCAGTGGTGAGCGCCATGGCAACCAGCTATATTTGCGCCGATTGCGACCACGAGTTCGTTGCCGAGCATGAAGGCGACGATCCCCGCTGCCCGAAGTGCAGTCGAACCGAAGCCGTGGAGCCTGCCGACGCCTCTGCCCTGCAGAGCGACATCTGGCGGCAGTGGCTCGTAGTGTTCGCGCTTCTCTTCCTCGCCGGCATCGCGTACGTATTGTTCGAATGAGCATCCAGATCTCCTATGTATCCGACGTGCTCTGCATCTGGGCCTACGTCGCGGAGGCACGTTTAGACGAGCTCCGCAAAGAGTTCGGCGCGTCGATCGAGCTCGAGTACCGGTTCATCCCCATCTTCGGTGCCACGCACCATCGAATCGGCGAAGGCTGGAAAGACCGCGGCGGGTTTGCTGGCTTTGGCCGGCACGTGCGGAAGGTCGCAAAAGGGTTCCCTCACGTCTCGGTGAGCCAACGTGTCTGGGGGAAAGTCGCGCCCACTACATCTGCGGCCGCACACGAGGTGCTCTGCGCAGCAAGGCTGCTGGTGGACGAGGGGGTCCTCGACTCTGCCCGCCACGACGATCTGGGCGGACGCACCCTCTTCGAGCAAGCGATCTGGCAGGTTCGATCCGCGTTCTTCGAACACGCACGCGACGTGTCGAATCGCGACGTGCTTCTCGACGTCGTCGCGCGGGCAGGTATCCCCGCGCCCGCAATCGAAGCCAAGCTGAAATCCGGCGAGGCGATGGCGGAGGTTTGCCGGGACATCGAGCTCCGAGACGAACACAAGATCGAAGGCAGCCCCACCTACTACCTCAATCAAGGCAGGCAGAAACTCTACGGCAACGTCGGCTATCGAGTGGTGTCGGCAAACCTACGGGAGCTCTTGGAGCAGCCCGAGCACCAGGCCTCGTGGTGCTGAGTGAGCTGCTAGATCGCGGCCCTGGGCGACTCGGGAATCGAGTCCCTGACTTCTGCCGCGCTGACCCGGGCTGGCCTGTGCCCGAGGAGCCGCATGACGAGCAAGCCGAGGCCACCGCCACCGAGGGCGGCGACGTGGAGCGCGACGAGCGACAGAATGAGGACGTGAAGTGCAGTATCCATGGGAAAACCCCCAATCGGTTCGGCGGACGGCGTGCTGGGGCGCGCCTACCGTGTTTCTGACAACCTGTGCACAACGACGCACCGCGTCAAGGATTAAGGCTGTAATTTTCTAGCATAGCCACCTCGGAAGGCCGTCCGTGTGGCGCGCGGAACCGAACCCGCATCTGCATGCCCCGCTCGCCCGGGTTGAGCGAGAGCTCTGGTACCAAGTCCGGTTCGAAGCCGTCGAGGATGTTGACGTCGACATTTTGAATGAGCGTGCCCAGGATGATGCGCATTTCCATCATCGCGAATTGCTTGCCGAGGCAGACCCGCGGTCCGGCGGCGAACGGCACGTAGGCCCCTTTCCGAAGACCGCGCTCGAACTCCCGTGTCCATCGTTCGGGACGGTACGCCAAGGGCTCGTCGAAGTACTTGGCGTTGCGACCGTTGGCCAGAGGGCTGATCGCCAGGATCGAGCCCTTCGGGAAGAGATAGCCGCCCAGGTGAAGGTCCGTCTGCGCCTCGCGCGCAAAGATCCAAACGGCTGGGAGGCGGCGCAGCGACTCCTTGAGACACATCTCGAGGTAAGGGAGCTGGGGCAGGTCGTCGACGCCAATGGGCCTGCCACCGAGCACCTGGTCGATCTCTCGTTGCGCCTTGGCGAGCTTGTCTCGATTGGTCGCCAAGAGATACCAGGCCCAGGTGAGCGTGTGCGCCGTGGTCTCGTGACCGGCAAAGACGAGCGTCATCAGCTCGTCCCGCATCTGCTTGTCCGACATGCTCCCGTGCTCATCGGTCGCAAACACGATGTGTGACATGAGGTCGCCGCGATCCTCCTGTTGCTCGCGTCTCGCCTTCACGAGACGGTCGATGACGCCGTCCATCGCGTCCAGCGCACGAACCATGCGCTTGTTTCGCTTGGAGGGCCACCAGCGCGGCGCGGGGACCGGGGTCTGCGCATGATCGATCAAGGCCTCGCTGATGTCCTGCATGGCCTGGTGTACCGTCGCGGAATCGTGCGCGAGATCCGTGTCGAAAAGCGTCTTGGCAACCACTCTCAGCGTGAGCTCCACCATCTCTTTTCGGAAATCGCGTTGCTCACCATCCTTCCACGCGCGAACCATGTCGCGCGTATACTCGACCATCGTGGGCGCATACGCGTCAACCCGCATCTTGTGGAAGCCCGGCATGATCAGCTTGTGTTGCCGCCTCCACGATTCGCCGTCATTCGGGACCAGCCCGTTTCCGAGGAACGGTTTCCACATCTGCTTGACGACCTTGGGCTTTTGGATCTGCTTGGCGTGAGTGACGTTGATCGCGTTGACCACCTCCGGATCCCGGATGAAGTACGATTGACCAGTGAGGACCCGAGTCACGAACACGTCGCCGTATTTCTCGTGCCCGTCGAGCACGAACTGCGCAGGGTCCCGCTGGAAGTCGAACGTGCCACCCCAGAGCCAATGACCCCTGTGGCGTGGGATCCGCTTCGGTGCCGGCAAGCAATCTTGGCTATCTCCGAGAAGAGTCATTATTTAACATAATGTAAACTTATGGTCCCCGCCTCGCAACTTAACAAATTGTAACGTTGTCTGGTTTGGAGGGCAGATCGCTCCGGGGTTACTGGGCGAGGACCTTCGATGGGGCCGACCCGGAGAGCCAAAGGTCCCCGGCGGTGCGACTCTCGTAGAAGCCGGGCTGGCCGCCGGGCGCCGGCGCTCGAACGGCGCTATCCCAGAGGGTCCCTAGCTCTTGGTCAGCGTAGAGCGGGGTTTCGAGCTCCTGCGCGGGAGCGTGCTCAGTTGAGGAGCCCCAGACCTGATCGAGCCCCTGATCCGCACGAAATTGGAACCCCAGGTTGGACCCCTGCTGGAGCCCGAATCCTGCACAGCCCGCGGTCGAGAAGGCGAGAGCGATTGCGAGTGTCGATAGTTGCATCTTCATGGTGACCTCCTGATGTATTCAGTGTATACATCAATGTATACGGCGTTCACTAAGAATGTCAACACTGTTTACTCACAAACTGAAGCTGAGGTAGGCTCGAGACATGGCACGCCCAAAAAAGGCTTATCATCACGGAGAATTGAGCGAGGCGCTGCTCGGTGCTGCCGAGGTGCTCCTGGAACAAAAGGGCCCGACCGGCCTGTCCCTGCGAAAGCTGGGTCGACAGCTCGGGGTCACCCCGGGAGCACCCTATCGGCACTTCCAGGACAAGGACGCTCTGCTAGCCGCGCTCGCAACCGGGGGCTTTCAGCGACTGCGCCAGATGATGCTCGCGGCCCAAGATGGCGCCGCCAGCCCAAAGGATCGCCTTCGCGGCGCAGGCGTCGGCTACATCGAGTTCGCATCACAACACCCCGAGCTCTTCCGACTGATGTTCGGTTGGATGCCCGCGCGGGACACCCCAGAGCTCTACGAGAGCGGCAATGCGGCCTTTGCTGTCCTGCAAGACGTGCTCGGTGCCTGTGAGAAAGAGGGGCTGCTATCGGAAAAGGCAAGCGACGCCGTCCTGCTCACCTGGTCGTCGGTGCACGGTGCGGCGTTCTTGCTGATCGACGATGGCCTCAAGCTCTGCGACCTGGCCCCCGACCCCAAGACTGTGGCCACGCGCCTGCACGACAGCGTCTGGTCGGGCATCGGGCATCGCTGATGCTCGCCTCCGAGCTCATGGGTACGCAGCCTCGAGCGCACTGACGAACACGCCGAGCTCCTCGGCGGGGAGCGCGTTGATGCCGGCCGCTGCGGCCCGGCCACCGCCGGTCGGGAACCTGCGACAGAGCTCATCGGCGCCCCGCTTGTCGTCGAGGGGGGCACGCACGCTGACCAGGTAGGTGCCGTCGGCACGTTCGGTGAGAACCGCATGGGCGCGGGCTGGCGATGCGTTGGCGAGGTCGTTACTGTAGACGCCCGAGACGCGCCGCGCCCAAGCTTCGTTAGGCAGGATGAAGACAGCGGTCCGTCCCGATTCACGCGCCGGCCTCAGGGCGGCGGCCAAGGCCATGTCTTGCCGATAGCCGAGCTCGAGCGTTTCGAACACCTCGCGCGCCTCTTCGACAAACGAGAAGGGGCTGGGATAGGGTCGCACGTGCTCGAAGAGCTCGGCCGGCGCGAAGTGCAAATCCTCGAGCGACGACCCGTAGCCGTTGTAGTTCATGTAGACTCCGAGGTTTTCGAGCAGGGTCAGCTGCTTCTCGGAGAGGCCGAGGGGCGCTGCGATCCTGCGAGCCACCGTGTTCAGATTGTCGCCAAAGGCACCGGTGAGCGCCCACTCGACGTGCTTCCCTTTCAAATACCCGTTCATCAGAAGGCTCGTGCACACGTTGGGGTCGGTGTCGATGATTGTGATGAGCTTCTCGTTGGTTGGGAGCTCGCCCGCGAAGTGGTGGTCGACGTAGAAAACCTCTGCGCCCGCTTCGAGCGCCTTCAGCACGCCCTGCCGGTTCTTGTCGAAACTGATGTCGAGCGCCGTGATCCGATCCCCCTCGGCAACCTCGGCGTTCCCGACCAGCTCGATGTCGCGCTTCACACCCGTGATTAGAATGCTGTGTAGCGGCTCGGCATTGCGAAGCTGAGTCAGCGCGCAAATTCCGTCTGCGTCGCCGTTGAAGATGTCGAACTGAGCCATGGCGTTTCCTAGCCCGGGGATGTGGAGCGCGCGAGCTCTCGTCCCTGCACGACGCTGCGAAGCCATGCGCGCGCGATCACGAACGGAATGGTCAATGCCACGTGTCGAAGACGTATCCCGCTTCGCTCCGGGCCGTACACTGCTCGGACCGGAACTTCGCGGATGCGCAAGCCGCTCAGCACGATACGACTCAAGAGGTCGTTCGGATATCCATACCCGCTCCACAAGCGATCCCACTGTAGCGTTTGCTGCGTGCGTCTGTTCATCGCCGCGTAGCCGCACTGCGAATCACGCACGCTGACGCCGATCGCGTGCCTCGTTAGAAACGAAAACACGTGATTGCCAACGCGTCGGTGCCGGGGCATCGCCCGGCTCGCCGCGGGCCAGTCGAGACGATTGCCCTTGACGTAGTCCGCCTCACCGTCGATCAACGGTGCCAGTAGAGCGGGGAGGTCTGCGGGGTCCATCTGCCCATCGGCTGCCATCACGGCAGTCAGGTCTGCGCCGAGCTGGAGCGCGCGCCTGCAACCGGTGGCGATCGCGGCACCGACGCCCAGGTTGGCGCCGTGCTCGATGAGCTCGATGGGTCGTTGAACAGCGCGGACCAATCGCGCCGTAGCGTCCACGCTGCCATCGTCGACCACCACGATCTGATCCACGAAGCTCGGAATGCTCTCGAGCGCTCCCCGAATGAGTGCCGCTTCGTTGTACGCCGGCATCACCACGGCAATTCGACTAGCTCCGAGCACGGCAGCACCTGGCTATCGCGCCAGGATTGGACGGTCAATGGCTTGCGGTCCGCCCCGGCCGGGCGTAACCCCTTGGGCCGATGGCCGAAGTCCTCTTCGTATCCAAGCCGGTCGCCCCGCCCTGGAACGACAGCAGCAAGAACCTTGTCCGCGACGTGGCAGGCCATCTACAACGCCACCGCCCGGTGCTGATGCACCGGTCCCGCCTTGGCATCCTTGCCCATCTCCTCCTCGGGCCGCCGTCCGACATCTGGCACTTCTTTTTCGCGCCCAATCTTAAGACCTCGACGGCAGGCCGCCTTGCCTGCGCCATCCGTCGAATCCCGAGCGTGCATACGCTCTGCAGCATGCCTTCAGAAGGTTCCCCCACCAGGCGACTGCTCTTCGCGGACCTCACGGTCGCCCTGTCCCGTGCAACGCACCAGCGCTTACGCGGGGATGGCGTCAGCGACGCGGTGTTGCGAATCATTCCCCCGTGCGTCCCCATGCTCCCACAACCGACCGAGCTGCAACGGACCGGGCTTCGAGAAAAGCACGGGCTGCCCGCGGAGGCGTCGATATGGATCTATCCCGGCGATCTCGAGTTCGGCGGGGGCGCGGAAATCGCCTTGCAGGGCTTCGCCGCTTGGAACCGTTCGGACTCGGTCCTCTTGATGGCCTGCCGGCGCAAGACGCCGCAATCGGACGAAGCGCTCTTCAGCCTCCGCGATCGAGCGAGGCGCTGGGGCATCGCGCACCGCGTCCGTTGGTTGGGCGAGACCCCGCAGATCCACGAGCTTCTGGCGCTCAGTGACGTGGTCGTCATGCTGAACCCGAGTCCCTACGCCAAGATGGACTACCCCCTGGTCGTGCTTGAATCGATGTGTCTCGGACGCCCGGTTATCGTCGGCAAGGCAACGCCCTCCGCGGAGCTGGCCGATGATGGTGGTGCCCTGGCGACGGAGACCAATGCAGAAGCCTTGGCCGGGGCTGTCGAGCGACTGAGCACCGACGAGGACTCTCGGGTCCAACTCGGTCGCAATGCCCGCGCGCTGGCAACGTCGAAGTTCTCGCCACATCTAGTCGCCGCCGCGTACGAACGGCTCTACGAGGAGATCCTTGCCTGACCCAACGGAACAGGAGGCGCGCCAATACTACGACGAGCTCAGTGACTCGTATGAGCGTGAGCGCGGGCGCGGCTACCATCGGATGATCGACGAGCTGGAGCTCGAGCTCACCCTACCGTACGCACAGGGCGCTCGGGTGCTCGAGCTCGGTTGCGGGACGGGACTCATCCTCGCGCGAGTCGCGGAGGTCGCGGACCAGGCCGTGGGAATCGACCAGTCCGAGGGCATGGCGCAGCGAGCAAGGGACCGCGGCCTCGACGTTCGCATCGGTACCGTGCGGGAGCTCCCGTTCGAAGATGCGCAATTCGACCTCACTTACAGCTTCAAGGTGCTGGCCCACGTTTCTGACGTGCAGGCGGCCATTCGAGAGGCGGCCCGCGTCACTCGGCGCGGCGGGCATCTCTTGCTCGAGTTCTACAACCCCTGGAGCCTTCGATACCTCGCGAAGAAGATCGCGGGCCCTCGGCCGGTCGGGAAGTATCGAACCGAGGCCGACATCTTCACCCGCTGGGATTCGCCCCGCGTAATTCCAAGCTTTCTGCCCGCCGGGCTCGAGCTCGTCGACTACTATGGTGTGCGCGTGCTCACGCCCTTCGCCGCCGTCCATGAAATACCCTTCATCGCCGGCGGCTTGAACGGAGCCGAGCGCCTGGCCGGGCGCTCCCCGCTTCGCTACTTCGGTGGTTTCCTCGTCGCCATCCTGCGCAAGCAGTGAAAACGCTGGTCTAAGCCACCAAGCTCAGGTCGACCTCGTCCGCGCGCACGGGCTCGTACTGCGCCACGCCTTCGACGCCGAGCTCGCGGCGCACCTCCTCGACCGGACGCGCAAGCCACTGGTGCCAAGGCACCGCTACGAACCAGGCCGCGCGCTTGGCGCGTCGACGACCTTCGACGATCGCACGACGGGCGCCCGAGCCGGGTTCGGTAGTGCGCCCGAGCTTGAACCAGGCGACCGTAGCGATCATGCCCACGCCCATGTTACGCGTCTCGTGGTGGCTGAAGGCCAGGAGCGCCGCCTCGCCCACCAAGTCGCCTTCGTACCCGAGCACGGCGTGCCAAAGGTCGTGCGTGTCACGAAGCCAGTCGCGAATCCACCGCAGCTCGGCAGCCTCACCGCCCCGACGCGAGAGCGTCGACGCGTCCACGAGGCCGTCCGCGCTGATGCCCTCGCCTTCGACGAACTCGAGGTACGCCCGGCCGAGGCTCCCCTCGGGCAATGCGCGCAGTCCATCACGATCATTGAGCAGCGGCAACAGATTGGGCCGCTCGGACAGGAGTTGGCGGCCCTGCTCGCTACGACGGAGCCGGTTGCGCATTCGGATCAGAGCCGGCCCTTGAAGGGCCTCGATGATCTCGAAGACGTACTTCGTATCGTTCGGGTTGGCGAACAAGTCGCGGATCGCACGGACCGCGGTCAATGGGCGAAGGTTTTTCATCTTGATCTGAGCTTCGCTTGCGTAGCTGTATAGAAATGTAGAACCCCGCTGCCGATTACGCCAGCTGGACGAGCAAAGCGACTGGAGCTGTGCCCGCGCTCGGGGTACCATCGCTGAACGTGGCCATAAACCGCATTACGTCACTGAACCGAGACGCCTTACTCGAAGCCAAAAGTCTACGCCAACAGGTGCTTCACTCATCGCTGCTGGTCGCCGTTTTGGTGGGTGGCCTGGCGTTCGTTCGATCGCTGCTCGACGCGATAGAGCTCGAGTCTTGGAGAATCGCGGGCGGAGCTGTCACGCTCTATTCTGGGTTCGTTGCGCTGTTCTTCGCTAAGCGTCTGCCCTACGCGGTGCGCGCGCTGGGTTTTCTGGGCCTCCTCTACGTCGTCGGCGTCTTCTCACTGCTCACGGTCGGTTACCTCGGTGGCCCGATCTTGATCTTGGCCTGTCAGAGCGTGCTGACGTCAGTGCTGTTCGGGCGACGGATCACGATGATCGCCCTGGCTCTAAACCTCGCGGCATTGCTTGCAGTCGGTGCGGTCCTGTCGAGCGGCATGATGGTGGTCGAAACCACTGGTTTCTACGACCCCGCGGGTTTCATGAACTGGCTGCGAGTCACGGCGATCTTCGCCGTCTTCTGCGGCATCGCGGTCGTCAGTGTGGACGTCGTGACCAACCACCTGAATCAAAGCCTTCGGGACCAAGCCGAGCTCATCGAGAATCTGAAGGGCGCAATGCAACTCCACGATGCAGCCGAAAGCCAACGACGCGCGGCCGAATCTCGCCTTCGCGAGGCCCAGCGCAAGAACGAGAGCCGAGGCCAAGGGTCGGCCGATGCCTAGCCCGTCGGAGCTCTGACCGTCCCGAGCAGTGCGTGAAGGGCATGACGATGGGTGACAACGGCGTCTCGCCGTTCAGGTCGACCACGAAGTCTTCGCGGACGACGCGCGTGCACAGCTCGCGAAACGAAATCGCAGCACCGTGATCGACGAATCGACCGACCAGCCGCATCGGTAATGGTCGATCACTCGTACGCGAGCCTACCCGCGGTGATGGGAGGCGATGGGATGAGGAGATCCCGTTCGATCTCCAAGACCCCGAGCTTCTCGAGCAGGAGGCTGATGCCGTAGCCGAAGTCTATCTCCCAGGGCCGATAGGAGGACTTCATCCCGAAGCAACGGCAAGCGCCCAAGGAGCCAATACATGGGTTTTCCCCTCCCGAGGGGATGGCGCCGAGGGATGCCCGAATGCCATAAAGTTACGTTCAAGTAACTTATGGGTTCGTAGTATCGTTATCAAACGGCCTCGGGAGATAAACTCACAGCCGCAGCCAGACGGCCCTAACTCATCGAGGTGGCGGGCCAGGTCTTTGCCGAAAAAGGGGCTACGACCCGGACGCAGCGACGATCTACGCACATGCGCTCATCGGCATGGTCACCCTGGTCGGACAGTGGTGGAGCCGTGTGCGCAAACCGTCGGTTGAAAAGGTCGCGAGCCAGATCGTCGCGCTCGCGCGTGGCTCAGGGACGAAATCTACGCCCGCTCGTGCGGACACGGAACGGTTCTTCATTTCATCTCCGGGTATCTCATGCGGATGAGCCCGTGTTGCTCACGGTCGAAGGTCGCGATGTAGAGGTGTTCCTTGCCGGGGACGCCGACCGCGGCATCGCGGAGCAGCGGACCTTCGTAGATCGCATAGTAAAGCGGTATGGCGCCGTCCGGGCTCAAAGCGAGGATTCCAGTTTCGTTCGGCACAGGCAGGAGCTCGAGCGGCAGGCGCAAAAGCAGTGGCTTGATCCACGGGTTCTTGTGGACCCAGGTGAGGAAGTTCGAGCGCTTCCGGTACACGCCTATCCAGATGCGCCCCCGCGCGTCGCGATCCATTCCGTCAGGCATTCCAGGCAATCCGGTCCAGATCGCCTCCGCGGTCCCGGCGCGAGGGCCGGCGAAAAAGAATCGCGTGATGGCAAACCCCGGCGTCTGTGTCACCAAGACGGACTCCTCACGTTCGCCGATGGTGTTTGGGTCGATGAGAACGCCATCGATGAAGTGGAATCCTTCTGCCACGAGCCTGGTCTCGCC
>JBAVOF010000446.1:0-3338 GCA_049691835.1 Polyangiales bacterium | reverse complement strand
GTTGTCGGAAGCGCTCGAAGGGCTGCGCGCCGGCGGGCTTAGGGTCGTGATCGAACGTGGGTTGGCCGACGCGATCGAAGAGGGGCGCGTGATCTTGCTCGAGCTCATCGGCAGTGACCGTCCCGGCATCGTACACAAGATTTCCGAGGCGCTCGCGGCGCGTGGTGTCAACGTCGACGAGCTGAACACCGAGTGCGAAGGAGCGCCCTGGTCCGGCGGCACCTTGTTCAAGGCGATGGCGAGGCTTCGCGTGCCCGCAACGCTAGATCTCGATCAGCTTCGCGAAAGCCTCGAGGCGATCGCCGGTGACCTGATGGTCGACATCAGCATTGGCGAGGCCGACTAAGGCGTTCGCGCGCGTGCGGGCGTACCGACGCAGGAGCCTGCGGGCAGCGAGCGATTTCTCCGCGGCGGTCATCCACATGCGCAGGGTCGCAAACCGATACATCGCGCGTACGTTTGGGAACAGCGCCAGGTAGATTTCGCGCGCGCCGTCGTACGCACTCGTATCGAGCGCGAAGGCCAGCTCTTCGTCGCCGACGCTGGACGCCGGATCGGCGTCGCGCATCGCTAGCAAGGCTTGGATCAGGCGGTCCACGGCGCGGGCCTGCGTTGCGGGTCTTTCGCCGCCGCTCGGGTTGAACGAGTTGCGCCGTCCCGTCCAGCTCTTTCGCCAGCGCTGGTCCCAGGCGTAGAGAAGCGCATTGTCGAAGTGTGCGAGTGCGATGAGTCGGCTCCACCGCATGCACTGCCGTACGGTCCGACTGGCCCGAAGGTTCACCTCGGGAACGTCATCGCGGGTGACGGGGAGGCGCCGCTGTCCGAAGCGTTGCTCGATCCATGCGAGCTCCGAAGGGAAATCATTGGCGGCGATCTGCAGTGGGTAGCTCGGCTGCTTGGCGAGGTCGAGCGAGATGTCCTTCAGGTCGTCGAAGATCTGGAACGCGGCCAGGAGATAGCCCCAACGGCGAATGACGTCCGCATGCTCGGCCGGTTCGAGTCCGAGGAGCCGCGCGCGCAGGTCGAGCCAGAGCATCATCACCATGTTGTTCTTCCGGTAGAAGTGCCAGGCCGTGTCTCGCAGCGGCAGTTGGTCGGCGCGCCGTCCCCGAGCGCTCTCGCAGAGCGCCGCTTCGTCCAAGTAGGTCTGGAAGCAGTGGTGCAAGAACCGATGCGCAGCCCGCACGATGGAATCGTCGGCGGCCACCAAGAGCCCATCGATCGTGCTCGCCAACTCCGACAGCGCCGCGAACAGCGTCGAGAGCGTGATTCCGAACTTCGTCGTGTGTGCGTCCGGGTCGACGCCTGATTGTCGAACATCACTCAGCGAAAGGTCGAACAGTGGGCGCCGGGAGATGTCCTGGCGATACAGGGATCGAACCAGGCGTCCCGCTACATCGTGGCCGTCGGCCGCCGCAGCGAGCTCGTCGAGAAACTCGTCCGCCAGCTGCATGTACAAGAACGCGATGTCCGCCAACGCGACCGAGGTCGAGAGCGGAGCTCCACCGGCGCCCTTGAACGCGAAGTTGTCGACGAGCGGGCCGATCTGCTCGATCGCGAAAAAGGTCTCGCGCAGGGCGGGGTCGTCCATCACGAGGTTGGGAACGAGCGCGCGAATCCGCCGCCGCCTCAGCCAATAGAGCGGTAGCATCGCCCCGTGGCGAAAGAAGTCGCGGTTCTGTCGGAGCTTCTCGGCCAGGACCGAGCTGGCCGGCCTGGTCTGCCGGAGTTGCTCCCAAGCCCTCGTCACCTCTGCGAGGTCTGCCGGGGTTGAACCGGAGTCGCACTGGACGTGCGGTTCGGGGTGCAACATGAGCGCCGTGGTGTAGCGGAGCCTAGCCGGTGCCGAGTCTTGCGCTGGCAGAGCAACCTGGGCGAGCCGCGCTTCCCAATCCCGCAGCTTGCCGAGGACCACTGCTGTATCACCTGCAACCCTCGCCGAGCCCTTGGTGTGCAACAGTGCGAGCCGCGTGCTCAGCACGTCTTCGAGCTTGCGGGCCACCGGGCCGGTCCCACCGATTTCGACCCGCATGTACGGATGTCGCGAAAGGACGGTCTCCGCCCGCCGGAGCACGACGAGCTCGGCTTCGCTGAACGCGGGCGTCCACGTGGAGGCAAGCACGGTCATCGATCCGCTGGGGTTGTGACACGACGAGCACGCGGGCTCCAATTCCCCCGGCCTTGATGCTAGGGTCTGCATTCCAACGATGACCAAGGCAGGCCGAAAACACAGCTGGCGCGCCCCTTTTCGTCGCATTGCGATGGCCACCGAAAACGCCCTCGAGCTCGCCCGGCTCGGGCATTTCACCGATCCCGTGCACGCGCCGTACAAGGTCGTCCACCAGATGCCCATCGCGCGCATCCGGCGCTACGGCGGGGACGACCACCGTCCGACCGTGGACGCGCCGTTGCTCTTGATTCCGCCACTGATGGTCACCGCAGAGATCTACGACGTCGCGCCCGACATCAGCGGCGTCTCGGCGCTGACGCGCATGGGCCTCGACGTCTACGTGATCGACTTCGGTTCCCCCGAGCAGGAGGAGGGAGGCATGAAGCGCACGCTCGACGATCACATCAAAGCGGTGAGTGGTTCGATCGACTGGCTGCGCAACGCGACCGGTCGCGACGTTCACCTGATCGGCTACTCGCAGGGCGGGATGTTCGCCTATCAGACCGCGGCGTATCGGGCGGCCGAGGGCATCGCCTCGGTAGTGACGTTCGGAAGCCCGGTCGACATCCATCGCAACCTTCCGAAAGTCGAAGACACAATCGCGGGTCGGGTCTTCGAATTGGCTCAGGGTGCCCTCGACAAGCCGTTGGACAAGCTCGAAGGATTACCCGGATTTCTGACGAGCACCGGATTCAAGCTGCTTGCCGTCCACAAAGAGGTCGGTCAGTTGATGGATTTCGTGCGGAAATTGCACGACCGCCAAGCGCTGGAAAAACGCGAGGCCCGCCGCCGGTTCCTCGGTGGGGAAGGCTTCGTCGCATGGCCGGGCCCCGCCTTAAAGAAGTTCATCGACGAGTTCGTCGTACATAATCGGATGCTATCGGGGGGGTTCGTCGTCGACGGACGGACGGTGACGCTCGCCGACATTCGCTGTCCGATCATGTTTTTCGTCGGCGAGCGCGACAGCATCGCAAACGAATCCGCGATTCGTGCAATCCGTGGCGCCGCCCCCAACGCAGAGCTGTTCGAGGTGTCGATGCGGGCGGGGCACTTCGGCCTCGTCGTCGGCAATCAAGCGATGTCATTCACTTGGCCCACGGTCGCGAGCTGGATTTGCTGGCGTGAAGGCGTCGGACCGGAGCCTGCCGCTCTGCGCGCGCCGCTGCGG
>JBAVOF010000445.1:0-5288 GCA_049691835.1 Polyangiales bacterium | reverse complement strand
GTGTACGGGGAGCGGTCGCAAGAGTTCCGAAAGACAAGGACTTCGGTGTGCAGAGCGTGTGGGGAGAGTCTCCGCCCGAGCTGGTGACCGTGGTGGAGCACGGCATGAAGTTGGTCGCGAACCTCTGGCACGGACAGAAGACGGGGCTCTTCTTGGATCATCGCGAGTCGCGCTGGCGCGTTCGCCGTCTGAGCGATGCCCGTAGGGTGCTGAACTTGTACGGATACACGGGCGGGTTTTCGGTGGCGGCCGGCCTCGGTGGAGCCAGCGAGGTCGTGACCGTCGACTCCGCACGCCTCGCGCTCGAGCTTGCGGTGCAGAGCTGGAACGCCAACGGACTCGAGCCGCGACGCCACGGCATCGTGGCCTCAGATGTTGCCCGATACATGAATTCCCTTCGGCGCGACGAACGCTTCGATCTCGTCATCGCGGATCCACCGAGCTTCGCGCCGAGTCAGCGCGCTGTGCCGGGGGCGATCCGTGCCTACCGGAACCTTCACCAGAGCTGCTTGCAGCACGTCGCGGATGGCGGCCTCTATCTTGCGGCCTCGTGCTCGAGCCACATCGGCTCAGACCTGTTCGAGGCATCACTTCGTGACGCCGCACGGGCTACTCGGCGCTCCGCGACAATCCTCGAGTCCTGGGGTGCGGCACCCGACCATCCCGTTCTTCCGGCGTTCCCCGAGGGCGATTACCTGAAGGTCTGCTTGCTGCGCATCGACGGCGTCCATTGGCATGGTAGAGGGAGCGCGGCATGACTCTCGCGGTGCTCTCGATCGTGTGCGGGCTCGTGCTGCTCGTCGTCGGGGCGGAATCGCTGGTTCGGGGAGCCAATGGCCTCGCGCTGCTCGCCCGGGTCAGCCCCACGGTGATCGGATTGACGATCGTGGCCGCGGGCACTTCGATGCCAGAGCTCCTGGTTTCCGTCGACGCTGCCCTTCGCGACAGCCCGGGACTGTCGCTTGGCAACGTAGTGGGCTCAAATATCTTCAACCTCGCCGCGATCGTGGGATGCGTGGCGCTCATTCGACCCCTCCGCATTCAGGGCAACACCGTGCGGTTGGAGTGGCCCGTCATGATGCTGGCCTCGTCTGTGCTCCATCTCCTGTGCAGGGACGGGACGATCGATCGACTAGAGGGCGGTTTTCTCCTCGGCGGCATGGTTGCGTTCATGGCCTATGCCGTCTGGGTCGCGCGGCGCAATGCCACCCCATTGGAGCACGAAGAGTTTCGAGACATGGCGGCGACGTCATTCGATAGTAATCGCCCAAAGGCGTGGCTGTTCAACACGGGTGGGGTCCTGCTGGGTGTCGGGCTGCTTTCCGGCGGAGCCAGTGTACTAGTCGACGGCGCCGTCACGCTCGCCACGATGTCGGGGGTCTCGCCTACCGTGATCGGCCTGACCGTCGTGGCAGCTGGCACGAGCCTGCCCGAGCTGGCGACTTCGGTGACCGCGGCATTGCGTGGCAAGGACGACATCGCGATCGCGAATCTGATTGGCTCTAACATCTTCAACGTGCTCGGCATCGTCGGGACCACCGCACTCATCCTTCCTCTGCCTGTTCCTGAGGAGATCATCGTTCGCGACAACTGGTGGATGCTCGGTGTGTCGGCGCTGCTCTTTCCGCTGATGCGGTCGAACATGCGGGTCACCAGACCGGAAGGAGCCCTGCTGCTCGCTTGCTTCCTTGTCTACATGCTCGTGCTCCTAATGGCCCTGTGACGCGGATGCGGGCTCGTCATCGACCGGGATCGGGCGGCTCTCCATGCCTCCACTGACCCGGAAGCCTAGGAGCCTGAGGAAGAGTCGACGACGCCCGATGCCGGGGGCTCCGACACCCGCCGGGATGATCGCCGGTGCAGCCAGCGCTACGATTAAACGGCATAGCGCGCTCACGACGAAAACGATCAGAAAATTGCGGTCGACCGCCACCAGCAACCAGCCACCTAAAAGGCTCCCGACGAGCTGCGCAAACCCGGTGAACACACTCATCATCGCGAAGACGTGAAGCCGCGATCGCGCTTGACTGCTCTCCAGCAGCAGTGAGAACTGGGACACCTCGTGTCCTCCCCAAGAGAGGCCCGACAAAGCCTGGGCAACGATGACCATGGCCACGCCCCGCACCCAGAGCCATGGCAGGGGCACGAGCCCGACGAGGACAACCGCAAGTAGAAATGCCGCGCGGGCGCCGTACCGATCGATCATCCGGCCCCATGTGGGCAGCGAGGCGAACTTCAATACCACGACCGCCACGCTCCCGGCCATGTACTCGGCGTAAGTCAACCGAAGCTCTTCGAGCATGTACGGCCCAAAATAGGGAGAGGCCATGTACACCGTGAGCTGCAGCGCAGCAGCGAATGCGAGAATACGACGGACGGGAAGTGCTTCGTCGGAACGCGCGAATGACAAAGTCTCGCGCCGATCGCCGAGCAGCTGGGCTGGCGGCTCCGGGGAGACGGCGAGTAGCACAGCCGAGACCAACCGAAACAGACCGGCCGCGCCGAAGATGATCGCATACCCAGTCCCGCCGGCCCCCGGAGCGACGGTTCCGGCTGCGCCCGGCTCGAGCCGTTGCAACAGCAAGCCCGCAACGATCAACGAACCCGAGGTCGCCAGCTGGGCGATACGGTTTCGCGTCGCGAAGTAGCGCCCCCGCATGCGTGCTGGGACGAGATCTCCGTACCAGGAGGCCCAAGCAGTCCCCGCGGCTTGCGCAAAGACCTGGTACGCCGATGCCAATCCGATGAGGACGCGCGGCGAGAGAGCTCCCATCGCATCGGCGAAGACGATCGTGAACAGGATGAGCGCCTGCGAGGTCGCAGCGGTGACCACGACCGCCTTACGGCGCCGAAACCGGCCTAGGAGGCTCAACGAAACCAATGGGCCGAGCGTCCCAACACAAAGCGGCAAAGTGATCACCAGCGCCTGCTCGAGCGCCGTCGCCCCCAGCCGCACCGCATTGGCGAGGAAATAGACCTCCCCAGAGCCCACCATGAGGGCGTAGAACAGAGCGTCCGCAAGGGAGAGGCGCATGGCCCGGCGTGTGGCGGTCATCGACGTTTTTGCGAACAACGAGCTCCCCTTCCCCGACCCCAACGAGACGAGCCGGACTTGGTGTATACTGCCTCGAGTCGAGCGCGGGTAAAAAGACACACGAGACCGAATCGGTGTTCGCCGCTATTGTCGGTCTCCAATGACGCTTCGGCGATGCAGAGTTTGGTGAGGAGTGGCACGGCGATGAGACTTCCAGCTTTGAAAGTTCGATGGACGACGTTCATGACTTCGCTCGCGACCGTGGCGTTTCTGTCCAGCTGTGGCGACAGCGCTGCCAACGTTTGCGCGGATTGTCCGAACCCAACATACCAGCAAGCATGTGAACAGGCCGCATCAGAGTGCGATGTGGACCCTTCGGATGAGCAGCAAACTTGCATCAACGAAGCGCTCGCTCTGTGCGCTTGACCCGGTCGGATACCGCCTCCGCTTGGACGCGGCTCATCCCCGCGCAAGCAAAGGAGGACAGATTAGCTCCTCGGCGGATTCAAAGCGTGGTTCGCGATGCCACGAAGCGCCTCACCGAGCTCGGGATACTGAAACTGGAACCCGATGTCCTGCAGGACGGTCGGTTGTACGCGCTGACCAAAGAGCAACATCTCTGTCGCCTGCTCCGACCCAAACGCTAACTTCAGGGCGGCCGCGGGCGCAGGAAGCAACGCCCAACGGCCGACCGCAGATGCGTAGGCCCTGGCGAAATCGCGGTTGCGCACGGGGTTGGGGGTGACTGCGTTGATCATGCCGTTCAACTTGGGATTGTAGATGGCCTGAATCAGTAGATCGACGAGATCGGGAATCGCGATCCAGCTCCAAAACTGCAACCCGTCGCCGAACCGCCCGCCGACGCCGAGCTTGAAGGGAGTCTGCATTGCCCCGAGCAGACCGCCGTCAGGACTCAGGACGTGTCCCAGGCGCAGTCGCACGACGCGAATTCCAGCTTGCTCCGCCGCCGCGGAGGCCCGCTCCCATTCGTCGCAAACACTCGCCAGAAAGCCCTCGCCCGCCGGGCTGCATTCGTCGACGAACTCATCTCCCATGTCGCCATAGAATCCCACCGCGGAAGCGTGAATGAAGACGCGAGGCTTGGTCCCAAATCCGGCGATCGTCTGAGCAAGAAGGCGCGTGCCCTCTACTCGACTCTCTCGGATGCGCCGTTTCCTCTCGGGATTCCATCGAGCGGGGCCGATCGGCTCTCCGGCGAGATTGACGATCGCGTCGGCACCTTCGAGGGCCGTCGCGTCGATCTTCCCCGAGCGGGGCGACCATCGGACTGTATCCCCTGCGGTTTGCGACTCGTCTCGAACGAGCCTGAGCACGCGAACCTCGGAGTGCTCTTGCGCCAGGTGCGCCTGCAGCGCTGTGCCAACCAGGCCGGAAGCGCCCGCGATGGCGATGCTCGACGTCATCCGTCAGCTCCCCGGGTAGCTTCGCATGAACGCGCTACGTACGTTGAACGAGCTTTCCAGGGACTCGAGCAACCGGTGCAGAGCTCCAAGGAGCAGTCCCAACGTGATGAAGTTGTCATGCAGCGCAGCGTCTTCGGGCCTGCGCAGCGCAGAGACTGATCGAATGGTCGATTTCAGCTCCTCCGTGCGAAAGCGCACGCTGCGCTGGTTGCCCTCCCCGAGATGCCCCAGGAGCAGTTTCGCGGCGGCGCCCAAACCGATCCTATGGAGTCCGGCGTCGAAATACTCCTCGTCTCCGAGGAAGAAACCTACGTATACAGCTCGCAAAGCTTGGACGAAGAATGGGTCCCAACGCGCGAAGATCGGACGTGGATGCCACACGGCGTCGCCCGCGACATCAACGCCAAACCGAGATGGCCATAGATCCACCAGTGCAGCCTCACTTCGAAATATTTGCCTGAAGTACACCTCGAGCGCGACTTGTCCCAGCCAGCGGCGCTGTGGTCGCGTGAGCTCCCGGGTCGGACGGTTAGCGCGCGGCTCCTGGCTGACCTTCACGATGACCGGTACATTGGACGCGTTCGAGGCCAACCTGAGACCGTGTCGCCCCAGGGCGCGAGGCGAAAACAGGTTCAGCGCCGACGGCAAGATCCCGAGCGTTGACGTCCAATCGCCGCTCTGCGGCGCCTGGGATCGCATCGGTCTTGGCACATGGAGCTCACTCGCGGCCATCGTTTTACCTCTGGACGAGCTTCTGAGGCTTGTCTAGGTATTGTCAAGTGTATATAGACAAAGATTGGACATAACGGTGGATCGCAGTCTCCATGGAG